>DASSNZ010000035.1:0-3617 GCA_035701135.1 Verrucomicrobiia bacterium | reverse complement strand
CTTTTTGTTTATATATTAAACTTAAACAACATCACGTCGCCGTCTTTTACAACGTATTCCTTGCCTTCCATTCGATACAATCCTTTTTCGCGCGCGGCGGCAATGGAACCGCATTTTATCAGATCATCGTAAGCCACCGTTTCCGCTTTGATGAATCCGCGTTCGAAATCGCTGTGAATCACGCCCGCCGCTTTCGGCGCGGTGTCGCCGGCGTGAATCGTCCATGCGCGCACTTCTTTTTCGCCCGCCGTGAAATACGTCCGCAAGCCGAGCAAATGATACGTCGCGCGAATCAGCGCGCCGACGCCGGATTCGCTGACGCCAAGTTCCTGCAAAAATTCCTTCGCTTCGGCGTCCGACAAATCAATCAAATCGCTTTCAATCTGCGCGCTGATAACGACTGCCTCGCACGCGAAATGATTTTTCGCATATTCGCGCACGTTCACGACAAACGGATTTTTATCCGCCGCCGCCAGATCCGTTTCCTTCACGTTGCACGCGAAAATCGTCGGCTTGTCGGTCATCAGCCAGAACAAACGTGAAACCCCTTTTTCCTCCGGCGTGAGTTCGAGCGTGAGCGCGGGTTTTCCGGCGTTGAGATGCGGTTCGATTTTTTTCAAAACATTTTCCTGCGCGATCGCTTCCTTGTCGCCGCGTTTCGCGTCCTTCGCGACATTGGCCAGGCGTTTTTGAACGGATTCAAGATCGGCGAGAACGAGTTCTGTCGTGATCGTTTCAATGTCGCGCACCGGATCCACGCCGCCCGCGACGTGATGAATGTCCGGATCTTCAAAACAGCGAACGACCTGCACGATGGCGTCCACTTCGCGAATGTGGCTGAGAAATTTGTTGCCAAGTCCTTCGCCTTGCGACGCGCCTTTGACGAGTCCGGCGATGTCCACAAATTCAATCGCCGCCGGAATGATGACCGATGTTTTGGAAATTTTCGCGAGCGGCTCCAATCGCGCGTCCGGCACGGTGACGATGCCGACGTTCGGGTCAATGGTGCAAAAAGGGTAATTGGCCGCCTCCGCTTTTCGGGTGCGGGTGACAGCATTAAATAATGTGGATTTGCCGACATTGGGCAATCCGACGATTCCAGCGCGTAACATAATCAGTAGCCGGAAAGGAACGCAAAGAACGCGCGGTAAATAAAGAAAAACTTTTGGCGGAACCGATTTCCAGATTGAAACCGGACCGCAAGAAGCAAACAGGAGCGTGCGCCGCGCGCGCTCCTCGTTTTATTTTCCAGGGTTCAGGAAAATATGTTTTCCCCAGCCTTTTTCCTGGACTGGCGGCGATTGATTCGAGCCGGGCAGGGTGGGTTTGGGCAGATGGGCGGCATCGTAACGCGCGCGATTCAGCCTGCCGGTTGTGTCCGGCAAAACCGGCGGCCGCGCGGCGCGGTCGTGGAAACGGAAAGCGGATGTCAGATCGCCGAATGTTTTTCGCCGCCAGTCGCTGATATTTTCCTCGCGAACGCCGGTGAATTTTTCCAGAAATTGCAGCACGGAAGTGTGATCGAACGGCTGACTGCAAACCCAGCCGCCCGCCGTCCACGGCGAAATAATAATGCACGGAACGCGGAAGCCGCTGCCAATCGGCACGCCATCCACGAATTCCTTTTCCGTTCCGGCCGGCGGAACGATCGGCGCAACGTGATCGAAAATTCCGTCGTTCTCATCGTAATCGAGAATGAAAACCGTTTTGGCCCAGACATCGGGATTCGCGGCAATCGCGTCCAATTTGCTCGCGACGAACGCCGCGCCATCCGCCGGCATGAAATCGGGATGTTCGGATTGATACGAGGTCGGGATAATCCACGAAACCGCGGGCAATTGATCATTCATCGCGTCGTGCTCGAATTCGCCTTCCATGCCGCGCGCCATTCCTTTTTTGTATAAAGGTGAATTCTTGTCTGCGTTCATGAATTTCGTGAAATATTCAAGCGCGTTGCAGCCGTAGTTATCCTTTTGCTGATACACTTTCCAACTGACGCCCGCGTTTTCCAGTCGCTCGGCGTAAGTCGTCCAGCCGAAGCCTTCGGGAGGAAAATCGTTTGAAATCATCGGCCCGCCATTTTTTTCTTCCGGATCAATGGTTCCCGTCATCCAATACATCCGGTTGGGCGAAGTGGGTCCCATTACCGAACAATGATACGCGTCGCAAAGGGTGAATGCCTCGGCAAGCGCGAATTGAAACGGAACATCCTCGCGGGTGTAATATCCCATCGTGTAAGGGCCGTTTTCGCCGTCGGCCTGGCGATGCGCGAGAATCCATTGGTCCATTTTTCCGTTGTTCCATGCCGCGTGCTGCACCGGCCAACTGTGATTGGTCGAAGGAATTTTTTGCGCGCTGGTTTTTCGCGTGTTCAAATGAAACGGCAGGACGTAGCCGTCCGGATTCCGCGCGTCGGGCTGATGAAAAACAGAACGGCCATCGGGAAGTTTCATCGCGTTCGGATCATTGAAACCGCGCACTCCCGCCATCGTGCCGAAGTAATGATCGAACGAACGATTCTCCTGCATGAGCAAAACGACATGTTTGATGTCGCGAAAAGAACTTGTTCTCGGAGGCTCGGCGGCGAGCATTTTCCGGACATTGGGCGGCATGAACGAGGACGCGAACGCGGCGGCCAATCCGGCAGCCGAAGTGCCTAACATGCGGCGACGGGTCATTTTATGCGAGGCCAGGGCTGTGAAATCGGTGGGATCAAAATCTTGTTTTTGCATGATCAGTTTTCGTCAGTTTCGGGTGACGAAAGGATAATAGGACACCACGGAATCGCAGCCCATCAATTTTTTTGGAAATTCCGATTCGCGGAATTTGCCGGGAAATTTTTTTTGACGAATCAGTTATTTCGGATTCGTTTGCGATTTCATTTGTTGCAGCTTTTTCTCCAGCTTTTCGATTTTGGGAAGGATGGTGATGCTGCAGTAAGGCTGGTTCGGATTGTTGTTGTAATAGTTCTGGTGATAATTTTCCGCTTTGTAAAACGCCTTGAGCGGAACGATTTCCGTTACGATTGGATTTCTGAATTTTTGCTGCTCGGCGGCTTTGGATTTTTCCGCGGCGATTTTTTGCGCTTCGTCGGCGTAAAGAATAATCGAACGATACTGCGTTCCGCGATCATTGTCCTGGCGATTGAGCGTCGTGGGATCGTGCGCGTCCCAAAAAAATTCGAGCAATTTTTCGTAGGAAATTTTCGCGGGATCGAATTCCAGTTGAATGACCTCCGCGTGGCCGGTGTTTCCGGTGCAGACCTGCTCGTAAGTCGGATTCACCGTGTGTCCGCCGGCATATCCGCTTGTGACGGACACGACGCCGGGAATCCGCTGAAACACCGCTTCCATGCACCAGAAACATCCGCCGCCGAAAGTGGCCCGCTCGGTATGATTTGTTTTCATAGTTTGGGAAAAACCGGTTGTCGCCGAAAACATCGCTCCGAATGCCAGCGCAAGCAAACTCGCATAAAGTTTCATAACATTATTTGTGGGAGTAACATTACTTTTGAAAAGTTCCAGCGCGCCGCGTTCATTTTTTTTCATCGTCAGGTTTGTCCAGATGCGCGCCCGGCGGCAATTCGGCGTAATGTTCAAGATGCGCGGGCCGCAACG
>DASSNZ010000034.1:0-8702 GCA_035701135.1 Verrucomicrobiia bacterium | reverse complement strand
GGCGTGAATTGAACACGCAATAAACGCGGAGCGAAAGAAAAAAGCCGAAGCGTCTTCGAAGCTTCCATCGGGAAATAAATTTTCTTTCACCGCAAACGAAAGCTTTCTAATCTTTCCGCAACCCAAAAATGAAAACATCGTCTTTCGTTCTTTTTTCCTGCGCGACACTTTTCGCGGCATCGGCTTTTGGCGCGCTGCCGACGCCGGATGCCGATGACGGCGGCATCACGTTGCCTCAAGGTTTTCGCGCATTGGTCGTGGCGGACAATCTGGTGCCGCGTTTCAGGGCCGGCTCGCTTCGTTTTCTGAGCGTCGCGCCGAACGGCGACATTTACGCCAAGATGAGCCGGAACGGTCTGCTCGCCTTGCGCGACACGAACGGCGACGGGCGCATGGATGAGGTTCAACATTTCGGCTCGGGCAACGGCACCTGCGTTTTGGTGCGCGGCGAATGGCTTTATTATTCCACGACGACGGGCGTTTATCGCTATCACTACAAACCGGGAGAACTGGTCCCGGACGGCGAACCGCAAACGATTATTTCCGGCCTGCCCGACAGAGGACAACATAACGCAAAAGTTTTCGCGTTCGACGGCGACGGCAAATTGCTCGTCGAAGTCGGCTCGCCCTTCAACGTTTACAGCAGACCCGACCGCCAGTTCGGCGCCAAAGGTTATCCGCCGGAGGAAGTATCAAAATTCCTGGAAACTCACGGCGGATTCTGGAAATTCGACCCGGACAAAATTAATCAGACTCTCGCGGACGGCGAGCATTTCTCGACGGGCCATCGCCATTGTCTCGCGGTCGCGTGGCAACCCGAATCGAAAAATTTTTTCATGTGCATGATGGGCCGCGACAATCTGAACATTGTTGATCCCGCCGATTACGACGCGCTGGACAACGCGGAGCGCGATGCCGAGGAATTTCATCTGCTTAAAAAAGGCGTGAACCTCGGTTGGCCTTACTCGTATTGGGACCCGATCAAAAACGCGCGAATGCTTTCGCCCGAATACGGAGGCGACAATCGCAAGCGCGCTGACAATCCCGCATTTGACAAGCCGCTGATCGCATTTCCCGCGCACTGGGCGCCGTTGCAAATGTGCGTTTATGAAGGCACGCAATTTCCGGAGAAGTATCGCGGCGGAATGTTTCTCGCCTTTCACGGTTCATGGAATCGCGCGCCGCGTCCGCAGGCCGGTTACAAAGTGGTGTTCATTCCGTTCGATGATAAAGGAATGCCGACCGGCGATTACGAAAGTTTCGCCGAAGGATTTCCCGGTGAAGAATTTTTCACGAACACGCGCGACGCGAAATATCGCCCCGGCGGCGTCGCCGTCGGACCGGACGGTTCGCTCTACATCAGCGACACGGAAAAAGGCCGGATCTGGCGCGTGATTTACACCGGCGAAACCGCTCGGGAAAAAACCAGAAACGTCCTTGCCGTCGCCACGAAACAAACTTTCGCGCCAATCGGAGCCGACACGCCCGGCGGAAAAATTTACGCGCAGGTCTGCGCAGCGTGCCACATGCCGAACGGCAGCGGCGTTCCCGGAATGCAACCCGCGCTGGCCGGCGACGCGGTTGTCGCGGGCGACACGGATCGTCTCATCAACGTTCTTTTGAAAGGTCCCGCGGCAGTTTTGCCTGCGAACCGGGAAAAATTCTCCAACACAATGCCGCCGTTCGGCGTGTATAACGACGAGGACATTGCGAGCGTGATCAATTATCTCCGCGCAAACTTCGCGCCGTCCGCGCCAAAAGTAACCGCCGAACAAGTCGCCGCGCAGCGGGCAAAACCATGAGCTCAGAATTTTAACGGTTTGACTTTCAACCTCTCGCGCGCCGCGACTTTTCTCTGGTGTTCGTCGAAGCTGAAAAAAATTTCCGTTTCCAAAATCAACGCGGCGGCGACATGCAATAGATCAAGGCTGCGCGTTCCAAGCACGGGAGTATGGCGGTCGCTTAACTGTCGCGCCAACTCGTGCAATTCGCCGGGCGCAATCGGAGTTGGAACAAGAAAACCGGCGGCAATGTCTGATTCCACGTCGCGCCACAATGCCTCGCGCTCTTCAATTGTGATGCGCCGGCGCTGAACGGCGCGATTAAAGGAATTGCGCAATTCCAGTTCGATCAGCGGAGTGAAAGGAATTGAATGACGTTCCGCTCCCAATGCCGCGTCCGCCGCTTTGGATGTGGATTCCTCCAAATAAAGCGACGCGATGAAGCCGGTATCGGCAAAAGCTACCATTCGTAACTTTCGCGTTCTTCCGCAACGATGTTGCCCGGCAAAACCCGATCTCCGAAAATGCGTTTTCGGCGCGCTTCGAAGTCCGGCAATTTGAATTTCTTCGGCTTTGCCCGAGGCGGAGACAGAATGGCGACGACCTTCCCTTTTTTGACGATTTCCACACGCTGCCCTTCGGCCACCCAATTCAACACACTGCCGAAATCATGGCGAAGTTGTCTGACATTGGCTGTTTTCATGTATAACAAGGATGTTATACATCCGCCCGTTCTGCCTGTCAAAAGAGTTTTGAATGGATGCGGCTCCCTGCGGTTTCCGTCAGCAAATCCAGAATGCACAGAGCAACGTGAGAAGGCCGAAGTATAATGCGCATACGGAATTGAGCAGCACGGACGCAACGCCAAAGAAAACCGCCCACGGTGTCCTGTAATGAAAAAATATCGCGGACGAGATAACGCCACACGAAACGGAAATCATACAGCCCAACACCGGCAAAATTGCCGGGGGATTCTCACTGGAGAAAACGGTGATGAGGATAATTAAAAGGACGAGGGGAACAAACATCAGAGTGAATGCAAGCGGAACAAAAGAATTTCTCTTGCTCTGAACCATGCTTGATTCAATCGAAGCATTGACCTTATCCATGGCGGACTTTCTGACCGGACTGAAATCCGGTAATAATTGAAATTTCCTAACGCAACTGATCAATCGGCGCGGGGTCCATGTCTTCAAATGTCTGATTTTCCCCGCCCATGCCCCAGCAGAACGTATAAGCGCCGGTGCCGCAGCCGCAATGAATGGACCAGCTTGGCGAGATCACGACCTGCCGTTCCGACACGACCAGATGCCGCGTTTGTTTCGGCTCGCCCATAAAATGCATGACGCGGCGGGCGCCAAGATCAAAATAAACGTAAACCTCCGATCGGCGCGTGTGCGTGTGCGGCGGCATGGTGTTCCAGACCGCGCCCTCCTGTAATTTCGTGAAACCCATCACAAGCTGGCAGCTTTTGATTCCGCCGGTGTGAATGTATTTGTAAATCGTGCGGCGATTCGCGTCGGCGACGGTCCCCAATTCCACGGGCGTCGCGTCTTTCGTGTGCGCGAGCGTTGTCGGATACGCCGTGTGCGCCGGATAGCTCAGGAGATAAAACGCCGCGGGATTCGCCGCGTCTTTGCTGGTGAAGGAAATATTCTCGCTGCCGCGCCCGACGTAGAGGCAATCCAATTTTCCGAGTTCATAATTTTTTTCATCCACCTCAACCGCGCCGTTGCCGCCAATGTTTAAAATTCCCAATTCGCGCCGTTCGCAAAAAAACCTGGAGCGCAATTCCGCATCCGCGGTCAGCTTGAGCGGCGAACCGGTTGGAACCGCCGAACCGACAATCGCGCGGTCTGCGTCGGTGTAAACCAATTCCAGTTTTCCCGGCGCGAAAAGCGATTCAATGAGAAACGCGGCGCGGAGTTCGTCCGTGCTGAGTTTCGGATAATCGGTGGGATGCGGCGAATAGCGGATTTGCATGATGAATTTATCGTTGGTTGAATGAGTGAATCAGTAAAATTGTGTAAACAAAATGGCAGTTCGGCAATCTGTTGAACCGAGTGGCTCGCGGTTTAATGACAGGAAAGTAATTGTTTAACGACTTGCTCATTCAACCAATTACTTGTTTGAAGAATTCCCTTTTCCGCCGGCGAGTTCATAGACTTCTCTTCCGGCAAGCAGAAACGCTCCCACGCCATAAACGTCCGTATGAGTCGGTTGAAATTTTCGCGGATCGCTGCCGACCGGTTGGACGTGCTCGAGTTTGCCTTCCGGCGTCACGCAGGAAACCAGACCTTTCCAGCCCTTTTGAACGACGGGTTCGTATGTCGCGCGATCCAGCAATCCGTGATTGATTCCCCATGCGATTCCGAAAGTGAAAAAGCCCGAGCCGCTGGTTTCCTTGAGCGGATATTCCTCCGGATCGAGCAGGCTCGCGCGCCATAATCCATCGGCCTGTTGCAGCGAAGCAATTTTTGCCGCCATTTCTTTGAACTGTTGCTCGTAGAATTTTCGATGCGGATGGTCGGCCGGCAAAATGGGAAGGACGCGCGCCAATCCGGCGAGCACCCAGCCGTTGCCGCGGCTCCAGAAAATCTTTTTTCCGTTCTTTTCACGCCGGTTGAAAAACGTGCTGTCGCGAAAATACAAATGCTCGTCCTGGTCGTAGAGATAATCCGAAGTCGCGTGCCATTCGCGATCCATGAAATCCAGGTAACGCGCGTCGTCAGTCGCCTTGTAAAGCCGCGCCCACGCCGGCGGTGCCATGAAAAGCGAATCGCACCACGACCAACGGTCCGAAGCGCGACGGGTGCTGAAATCCAATTCATTCGTCGCCGGATGCGCGAGAATGTAATCAAAGCGCTCCTTCGTCGGCCGCATCATTTCCGGCTCGCGCTCCTGCAAATACAATTCCAGATACATCTGGCAAACGCATTGGTCATCGGCGTGGTAAATTCGCCCGCCGGGTTGCCAGTTCAGTTTTTTCCCGCGCGCGACCATCGCGTCGTGATATTTCGGCGTCCCGGCGATTTCGCTCAACGCCATGATGCCGGTGTAGAGCGCGCCGTAGGTCCAGGATTTTTCCTCGCGTTCCTTTCCGGGCGGCGTGAGCTGTGCCAATTGCCAGTCGGCCACTTTCATCGAAGTCGCCAAAATCGCTTCGGGCGAAAACGCGTCGGAAATGGTTTTCACGGAAGTAGCCGGATTGTCCGCCCGCGCCTGCATCAATGGAAGCGCCGCGGCAAGAATCAAAAGCGCGAGAGTTTTCATAAATTTTATCCGCCGACTTTCGCATTCATCGGAAAAGCGTTGGCGTGCGACGCATTTTGGCGAAAGGATTTTTTCAGTCAACAAGAGGATTTGTCCGGCACGTCATTTTTGCGTTTCGCGAATTCATTCCGAACAAACATCCGGTGAAAAATAAATTCCAACCATGCGTTCCCGCCCGGCACGCGCGACTGTCAAAAACAAAACACCGTCAGCTTTTTTGGCCCGTGCGCGCCAAGAACCAGAATGCGCTCAATGTCTCCCGTGCGGCTCGGTCCGGTAACGAACGAAATCATGCTTGGATAATTTTCGCCGTATTTTTCCTTCACAAGCTGAAACGCCGCCGGCAAATCGCGCAACAATTGATCGCGGCGCGCGAGAACAACGTGATGCGGCGGCAGAACGGAAAGCGCGCGTCCGCCCGCGCTGCGATTGGTCAGCAGCACACTGCCGGTCTGCGCGACAAGCGCATCGCATTCGGTGATACCCGCGTCGCATTTTTCCAATTCGTTCACATCGTAGTTTTCACTCGTCCAGCACACCGGCAGTTCCAGCGCGCGAACGGCGGCGGTGGTCAATTCGCCCGAATGCGAGGCGATTTTTTTCCAGCCTTCGCGATCGCGCAATTCTTTCAAACGCAATTCAAGCTCGCCGGATTCGATAAAAAGAAATTCCGTTTTCAAACTCGCGGAGTTTTCGCGAAAACGCGCGAGTTGTTCTTCAAAAGTTTCGCCCGTGAGCGGAAGCCATTCGCGCGCATTCGCCGCCGGAAGCTTGTGTTCAATCGCAGACACGCGAGAGTCGTGATGACGCCCTGGAACCGGCGCGGGAACGGTCAACGCCTCGCGGATTCGCGCAAAAATTTTTTCACGTTCGTTCATAGGATTAAACAGAAGGAAACGAAGAAACAGAGATTGATGCTGAACTCCCATTTCCTGGTTTCCTTTGTTCGCTTCTGTTAAATTTCATGGACGTTTTTGTTTTTTCCAAAATTCCCGAAACGTTTGCGGCGCGATTTTCGGCGCTTCGCGCGTTTTCGTCCACGCGAACGCCGGATCCAGCCGGGTGCCTTTCACCAGTGGATGAAATTTCTGCCCGATTCGACCGAGCGTCGGGACGAAACGATAAAGCGCGGGACGATTGAAAATGAACGCGTAAATTTTGAAACCCATCGTCCAGGAGAACGACCGCTTCTGGCGCGTCGCGTTCCGGCGATTTTGCAAAAGATGATGGTGAAGATCAATTTTCACCGGACAGGTCTCCGTGCATGCGCCGCAAAGCGAACTGGAATACGAAAGATGTTTCCAGTCCTGCAAATCGCGCAGATGCGGCGTGATCACGGAACCAATCGGCCCCGAATAAGTCGTGCCGTAAGTGTGCCCGCCCACGTTGCGGAAAATCGGGCAGACATTCAGGCACGCGCCGCAGCGGATGCAGTGCAGCGCGTCGCGTTGCTCGGCGTCGGCCAGCAATTCCGTGCGGCGATTGTCCAGCAACACGACGTGCCATTCCTCCGGGCCATCGGTTTCTCCCGGCTGGCGCGGGCCGGCATACATCGTGTTGTAACCCGTCAGCGCCTGGCCGGTGCCGGACGTGGAAAGCATCGGCAGAAACAGCGCGAGGTCTTCCAGTCGCGGCAAAACTTTTTCGATGCCTAACAAGGTAATCATCGTTTTCGGCAGCGCGGCGGTCAGACGCGCGTTGCCTTCGTTTTCGGTGATGGAAATCATTCCGGTTTCGGCAATGGCGAAATTCGCGCCGGTGAAACCGATGTCGGCATTGACGTATTTTTTTCGCAAAACACGACGCGCGACCATCGTGAGTTCCTCGGGATTGTCGGTGGAATTGGAACTGAGTTCGCGATTGAACAATTCCTTGATTTCGCCGCGCGTCAGGTGCATCGCGGGAAAAACAATATGATACGGCGTTTCCTTGCGAAGCTGGACGATGAATTCGCCGAGGTCGGATTCCACGACTTCAAAACCTTCCTGTTCCAGGGCGTGGTTCAGATGGATTTCCTCGGAAGTCATCGCTTTCGATTTCACAATCGAACGCGCTTTTTTTTCGCGAATGATGCCGAGAATGATGTCGCGCGCCTGATCGCCAGTGCTCGCCCAATGAACTTTCGTTCCGCGCGCCTCGAGTTTTGCGGCCAGTGATTCCAGGTGTTTATCGAGGTGATTGACAGCTTCCCATTTCGTCTCCGCGGCGGCCTGTCGCGCGGCCTGATAATCCTGAAATGCGCCGCGCGTTTTGTCGCGGACGACTTCGTAATTGCGAACGGCCGTCTGGATGGTCACGCGATGATGAAGATCGTGCGTGAGGACTTCGGCCTGCTCGTGAAATTGTTTAGCGGCGCTGCTCATCAAATGAATTTAACCACGGATAGACACAGATGGACACGGATTTTCACGAACAGTCTTGCTTTCACCTCACACAGCGGTCAATTGGCCGGTCAAGTCGCTGATAGATAAAAATACCAGTTCTGATCCGTGTGAATTCGTGTTCATCCGTGGTTGGAATCATCTACTCGCCGGCACTTCGCGCGGCTGATGTTTTCAGTTTTTCCCTGCCTGTGAGGCCGCCAGTCACGCCTCAACCAATTCGACGACCAGATTTTTTCCTAGAGCGTGCGCGACTCGTTCGAGAGTTGAAAGCCGCACGTCCTCGGCATGATTTTCCAGCCGCGAAATGGCGGATTTGGCGGTGCGGGTGCGGCGGGCCAAATCTTCCTGCGTGATGCCCGCGCGTTCGCGCGCCTGCCGAAGCAAGGCGCCCACTTTAAATTCGCGATAGCCGCGCTCAAAATTTTCCGCAAACTTCGCATCGCGTTTTTTGCGGCGGCTAATGTATTTTTCAAGGTCGTCTTTCATCTTTTTGCCTTTCGGTTCAAGTAATCACGTTTTCGCTGCGCGGCCAGAGTAATTTCCCGCTCCGGCGTTTTTTGCGATTTTTTCGCGAATCCATTGGTTAAAATAATCAATTGTCCGGCATCCCAAAATCCGAGCAGCCGGAACGCATCACCGCCGAATTCCGCCCGCACTTCCCAAAGCTCGTCCTCACCTTCAAGTTTTTGAAATACTGCTTCGGAACGAGCGGCAATTCTCCGACTAATCGCAGCACCCAGGCGATTTTTTGCGCCTGCTTCGGAGCGAGATTGTCGAGAAATTCTTCCACCGGGCAACCCCCATTTGCGTTGCGATAGAATCGAATTTCTCGCATCACCGCAAGTTAGCGTATTTGTGAACATGCCGTCAATGGTGATTCGGATAAGAAACGGGAATTTCACTCGCTCGCCAGCACTTCGGCGAGGCTGATCGTTTTCAATTTCTTTCCCTGCCTGTCCAGCAAACCTTGCACGTGCATCAGGCAACTGGCGTCGTTCGATACGATGTATTCCGCGCCGGTTTCTGCGGCGGAAGCGCATTTCACTTCGCCCATCGCCGTTGAAATCATCGGGAATTTCGTGGCGAAGGTTCCGCCGAATCCGCAGCAGACTTCCGCGTCGCGCATTTCGATCAGTTCCAGATCGCGCACTTTGGCGAGCAGCGCGCGCGGCGGTTTTTTAATTCCAAGTTCGCGCAAGCCGTGGCAACCGTCATGAAAAGTGACTTTGGCCGGAAACCGCGCGCCGAGGTCGGTGACGCCGAG
>DASSNZ010000033.1:0-10521 GCA_035701135.1 Verrucomicrobiia bacterium | reverse complement strand
CCGGAATCCGGACATGCAGACGAAAACGATAGCCCATTTTATGCAGCATTGAGCGCACGAGTTTTTCGGGCGTCGTGTTCTTGCCGCGAATCCGGCTCATGTTCCACGAGCGTCGTTCCGCGCTCAAACGATCTTTGCTTTTGCGCGGTTGCCGTGCGCTGACGCCTTTGTTCATGAAAAAATTGTAACAACAAGCAG
The DNA here is from genome assembly GCA_035701135.1 of Verrucomicrobiia bacterium. Taxonomy (GTDB): domain Bacteria; phylum Verrucomicrobiota; class Verrucomicrobiia; order Limisphaerales; family DASXHY01; genus DASXHY01. Next base: position 10,323 of record DASSNZ010000033.1, on the reverse strand, counting down.
GCGTCGTTGAACGGATTTTTCCGGAACGCCGAAGCGATTTTTGCGACGCAAATTTATTATTTTTTCAGCCGGTAAAACGTGGCCGGGTTGGTGGCCGGAAGCGTGAGGATGAAATCCAGCCCGCTGGTTTGCGCGATGTCCGTCACGTCGGACCAGACAATCGGTGAATTGAGAGCCGGGGTTTGTTCCAACCGATAGCCGGCGCTGTTGGTTGGCCATTGCAGAATGATGTTCGAGGCCGCGCGCGAAATCGAGAGCGTCGGCACGGGCGAGATGACCACCGAAACGCCGCCCGCGTTGTCGCCGAGAATGTTGTCCGGCACGCCGAAAATGAGATTTTCGGTGTTCGTGAAGGTGTAGGAATAAATGAAATTCGTGCTGCCGCGTCCGCCGCTTTCGCTGGTGCGGAGGGCGCCCGCGAAATTCCCGTTCACCGCGCCGACATAGGCGGATTCGGCGTCGCTGAAAAACGGGCCGTTGGAAAAGAAGTTCGTGTACGCGCCGTCGAAAAGTTGCGGAAGGGAATTGTTCGTCGCCGCCGCGCCGCCGAAAACCATGTAATCGGTGACCCACGGAGAATTAAACGTCCACGCGGTAAAAATTTGGTTCGTCTGTTCTGTGGTGAGACCGGGAAACATCGCCAGCGCGTCGGCGGGATTGACGACGCGAAACGTGTACGTGCCGGGCCGCACGGTGTGGCGGAGCAATTCCGTCGCGCCGCCGGTGAAGAAAGGCTGATACCAGAACGCCTGGCCGGAACTGTAGTTGGCGATACCGTCCTGCCGGGCGTCAATGTTGATGATGGCGGTGTCCGGCGGAAGATTGTTCGTGATCACCGTTCCGGCAAAAGAGGCGACAGCGAAAAGAATGGCCGTCAGAAACAACACCGTTTTTTTGAAACCGGCGTTCAGCCAAAAGGGTCCGTTTGAAATCAGGAGCGCGCCCGCCCCGGGCGTCATCAGCCGCGCCCTCGCGGCTGATTCGGTGGCGTGGAATCGCCGAATCGTCCGGTCCCGGATTGCGCCGCGGCATTCGTTGCGAAATTGCGCCGGACGACCGCCGGGGCGGCTGCGTTCCTCGGGGAAATGAACTGAATTGCTTTGATTCAAACAGGTCCTTGGTTGCATCGTGTCGCCTTTCGTTGGATGGAGTGGGGCGAGAGTAGTCGGCCCGGAAAATCTGTCACGTTTTTTTTGACGCGCGAACGCCGGACTGAAAATTCCTTTTTGAAAAAACGAACAGAAGTTTTGTTCCGCCAATCTTCGGTTTGTTCCGCGCGCGTGAGAAATTTTTCTCCTTCGAGCGAAGCCGGAGGAGGGGAGGTTTCCCGCGCTTTGCTTCGGGGTGAAGGAATCGAAAATGGCGCGGTGTCAAAATGCCTTCCGGCGGTGAAAAAATTGTTCCATAAATTTGCTGGCGAAACCCGCGCGGCATCGTAGCATCCGGCAAATCCTATGATCGAGGTCGAAGGCTTGACGAAATTGTACGGCGAATTTGTCGCGGTGGATGGGCTTTCGTTTTCCGCGCAGCCGGGAGAAGTTCTCGGACTGGTCGGACCCAACGGCGCCGGAAAAACAACCACGCTGCGCTGCCTTTCGGGAATCATTCCACCGACGCGCGGAACGATTCGCATCTGCGGAACGGATCTGGCGCGGGACCCGATTGCCGCGAAAAAGGAACTCGCGTTTCTGAACGACGAGCCGCGGCTTTTCGATTACCTGACGGTCTGGCAACACCTGAATTTCATCGCGCGCGTTTATCAGGTGGACCATTACGAGCCGCTGGCCGAAGAACTGTTGCGCGAACTGGAACTTTCCGAAAAGAAAAATTCCCTGCCCGGCGAACTCTCGCGCGGCATGAAACAGAAACTCGCCATCGCCTGCGGATTGCTTCACTCGCCCAAAGTGATTTATTTCGACGAACCGCTCACCGGACTCGACCCGATCGGCATTCGCAAAATGAAAAACTCCATTTTGAAACGCGCGCAAAACGGAGCGGCCATCATCATCAGTTCGCATCTGCTGCATCTCGTCGGCGAAATCTGCTCGCATATTCTGATTTTGAAAAACGGCCGGAAAATCGCCGACGGAACCATCGCGGAAATCACCCGGAAATTTTCCGAACAATCCGGCGACGCGAACCTCGAGGAAATTTTCTTCCGCGCGACCGAGGAAAGCGGCTCCGTCGCGCCGCCGCCCGTTTCGCCAACCCGCAACTGAAATGTTTTCGGCGCTGATCTATCTGCAATTCCAGACGCTGAAAAACCGCATCGCCTCGCGGTTTCTGCGATTGAAGCAGCCGAAATATCTGTTCGGCGCGATTGTCGGCGCGGCTTATTTTTACTTTTATTTCGGGAGATTTTTTCTTCGCGCACCCCGCGGACATCACGACATTTTCGCGGGCCGGATTTCCCCGGAAAATATTTTCCTGCTCGAATCGCTGGGCGCGGTGATTCTGCTGCTGGTGATTTTATATGCCTGGATTGTTCCGCGCGAACGCGCGGCGCTCACCTTCAGCGAATCGGAAATTGCTTTTCTTTTTCCCGCGCCAGTGAGCCGGCGCGGATTGATTCATTTCAAATTGCTTCGCTCGCAGACGGCGATTTTGTTCACCGTTTTTTTCATGACGCTGATTTCGCAACGCTTCGGCGGCAGCGCCTGGATTCACGCGGCGAGCTGGTATCTGATTCTTTCCACGTTGAGCCTGCACATGCTCGGCGCTTCGTTCGCGCGAACGATGCTGCTGGAACGCGGCATTTCCAACTGGACACGGCGCCTGGTCATTTTCGGAATTTTGATTGCGGTCGCGGCCGCCGTTTTCATTTGGGCGCGACAAGCCATTCCGAAACCGGAGTTTTCCAACGCCGGCGATTTCGCCGCGCTGCAGGATTACGCGAACAAAGTTCTGGCTTCCGGCCCGGTTCCCTGGCTGCTGCTTCCGTTCCGGATTTTGCTGCGTCCTTATTTTGCCGCGAACGCCATGGAATTTTTGCGCGCGTTTTTCCCGGCGTTGTTGCTGCTGCTGTTGCACTACGTCTGGGTGGTTCGCTCCGATGTCGCCTTCGAGGAATCGTCGCTCGACGCTTCGCGCAAACAGGCCGAAAAAATCGCCGCCATGCGCGCGGGCAACTGGCGCAGCGCGAGCCGGAAAATCAAAAAAATGCGCGCGCCGTTCACGCTGGCATCATCCGGTCCGCCCGCGATGGCGCTCTTCTGGAAAAATCTGATCAGCGCCGGTCAGATGGTCACCGCGCGTTTCGGAATATTTCTCGCGATCATTCTAGGCTGTTTTGCCCTCAGCATGAACGCGGGCGGACGCGCGGAATGGTCGGCGGTTCTGGGAACGGTTTCGGCGATGTTCATCGGCTGGTCGCTGCTCGTCGGGCCGCAACTGCTGCGTCACGATTTTCGACGCGATCTGGCGCACGCGGATGTTCTGAAAACCTTTCCGATGCGAAACTGGGAAATCGCGGTCGGCGAAATTCTCGCGCCGGCGGCGGTTCTCACCGGCGCGCAATGGCTGATGCTGTTTTTCGCGCCGGGCGCGTTCGCGCAATTCCACATCGAAAAGAAAATCTGGACGGAAGCGATTTTCGCGACGGCGCTGGTTTTGCCGCCGCTGAATTTCGTTTTGTTTCTTCTGCCGAACGCCGGCGCGCTGTTGTTTCCCGCGTGGTTTCAGTCCGGCAAAGATTCGCCGCGCGGCATCGAAGCGACCGGCCAGCGGCTCATTATGGTCTTCGGGCAATTGCTCGCGCTGATCGTGGCGTTGGTTCCCGCCGCGACGGTTTTCGCGGCGATTTTCTTTCTCATGAAAATTTATCTGGGCGTTCCGATGATTTTTTTGCCGGCGGTCGGCGCGACGCTGGTTTTGGCCGGGGAAGTGGTGCTGGGCGTTTTGCTGCTCGGAAAAATTTTTGAAAAATTCGACCTCTCCGCCGACGCGGCCGGGTGAATATGCTCGAACGTCCGCGATAAAACCAATTCATTCATAAAATCACCCGGCGCATATCTCGTTTAATCGAGTTTATTGTTCTTCGTAGAAATTTTCGGGTTTTTCTTCATCCTATCGGGAGATCGAAGACTAATTCGCCGCAAAAGCCACACAGAAATTAATCCAAGGGCAATCCCGATTACACCGGAATAAAGCAAGCCGATGTGCAACACGCGAATGCCGGCGATTATTCCAAACAGCGTCACGATCCCGGGGACGAATCGGAGTAAGTAACTGCGGCTAAAGGTACAGTTCACGGCACACAAATTTGTTGTGAGCAGATCGCGTTGGGAATCATCATTGCGCCCAAACCCGCCCCTACCGTTGCTCCAGCACCTCCGCCAGGAATGCCTCCTATGATTCCTCCACCTGTTCCAGCGATGCCATCTCTGTTTAAAGTCCGCTCAGCATTCGCGCAGGCTGATTCGCTTTTGTAGCCCATAATTTGCCAGTAAGGTTCCTGATGCTGCCCGGACGGACAGGGATGACAGTTGTTCCCATTACTGCCGCCGCCAGGTATCCCATTCGGAAGACCAGGAACACCGTAACACCCATTCCTTGCTCGAAAAACGATACTTGTTCGCATCCGCCAGACTGCCGCTGCTGAATAACAGATTCCCATACGGATCATACTTGTAGCTCACCACCGTGTTCTGGCTGCCGTCAATCAGAGCTTGGGAAGCCAACCGAATCGCGGGCGCGTTGTTCGCGTCGTGCTCCTGTATCACTTCCACACCATGGAAAATGGCTTTCATGTGAACAAAATCAACTCAATCACGCTTTATCCATTGTTGCGACCGAAATAACCCAACCTCAACTGCTCGCACGATCTTATTCGATCCCGGCAAGGCTGTAAAAGGAAGCTGCGCTTAAATGAGCCGCCCAATTCCAATCCCTATGTCAATCCTTTTTCATTACAAAACTCATTTTTCAGACAGGCTCTAACTGAGGTTCAATTCGTCACTTATTGGACTGCTCGACAAACCGTCCTGAGTTTGAATTGAAAGAGTAATATAATGTCCGTAGCTCATGCTTGGACACGCCGTTCTTTCGAGCATCGTAAGAGCTTTGACCAGGACCGTAATCGTAAACAAAAATATTCAGTTTTTTATCATTCTGCCAACTTGCATCCCAACACACATCGGCCCCTCGGATATGATATTTCTTCTGAAGCAACGGCTTGCTCGTTTTCCCACTTACCGCAACAACGCTCTCGGAGATAATACTGCCATTTTGGTAATTCGTTACAATCATTGACCTCCGCGCACTTTCAGCTTCGATGCTAATGAAGACGGCCTTCCTGGTTTGATCAATATACGGGCGACCACCTGCTCCTCGCACATGCACAAAAACAACATATTTTCTATTAGGAGACTCCTCACTGCCAGATGTATATGTAGATGTGCATCCACTGAACCCGGCGACAGTGGATATGAACAACCCAATAAACAGACAGCGCATAATTTTGGATCGGCCCACAATCATATCAGAACCGCTGTGCTGGTGGCGGGTTTAAGCCATTGTTTTTGAGACACTTTCGGGACTTGCTCTGACAGTCATCCAGTCCTGGAACCCAGATACCGCGGTTAATATGGGTTCCGCAATATTTCATGATCTTGTCCTCCTTGCCGGCGCTCCCATCCACAATCGTGCAAATTGTGCCAGATTTGGCATCTTTCCAGTCCCCCGGCCCTCCATTGTGTGAGGAATGCTTGCCACTGCCACTACACCCCTCCTCTCCGCATTCGCGTTTATCGTTTGGGGTGTCGGATCTATCATCCCATAAGTACCCGTGTCGTCCTACTCCAAATAGTGGAAACCCACGCGACGTTGGGACGGTGCAAAACCAGATCGACAGTCCGCGCGCATCAATGTCATTAAGCGGAGTGTTCCCATCGAAAGCGTATGGATTAGGATCGACACCTCCGTTCAGAGTTATTCGACGAGCAAGAATGACAAAGCCCCAGTCCTCAACCGGATCCCTATTCAACCACCGCTGCAAGCTCGGCGCGTTGTTCGCGTCGTGCTCCTGTATCACTTCCACACCGTGGAGAATGGCTTTCATGTGAACAAAATCAACTCAATCACGCTTTATCCATTGTTGCAACAGAAATAACCCAACCTCAACTGCTCGCACGATCTTATTCGATCCCGGCAAGGCTGTAAATATCAGGACTGACCCCTTTATGACTGCGGATGACTGCGAGTTAAAAATCTGTGTTGCAGAAAATTCAGCGTGCCGTAAATGAAGTAGAAGATGAAAAAGAATGTGATCGCTTGTTTCAGCACAGTGCTCGACAGTTGATCAATTTGCGCGGCGCAATAGCTGGTCAAAAACCCCGAAACTGCTATCACAAGAAAATCCATCCAAATAGATGTTTTGTTCATAGACGTTCCAGCTTTTGAGGATCTTCTTCATTCTTCCACCCTGGCACACCGCTGTCTATCGAATAATTTCACCGAAACTTTTTGGGTCAAAGATTGCCGTCGGCATTGTTTAAACGTCTGGAATATTCCAATGGATGTCTCGCAAAATTATTCACCATGTCTGCGGAAACATTTCCACGCCAGATAACCGGCCGCCACAACGCCCACTGCCGTTAATCCGGCGGAAATATACGCCGCGCGATTTCCCGCCGCGCGCTCGCGGACAACGCGGGCTTCGGGACGTCCGCCGGGTTCAATTTCGTTTTCGTGCATCGCCATTTGAATGACTTGCGCCAGATGAAGCGGCACGCGGTCGGTGCATTCGGCGATTTGTTCCTGGCAACTGAAACCATCCGCGATGATCAGTTTCTCATTGTCCGCTTCGCGAACGGCGGGAAGCAGAACGCGTTCGCCGCACTTCACGGAAACCTTGAAATGATCGCCTTCCTCGAATCCAAACGCGCCGGCCATTCCGCAGCAGCCCGCTTCGGGAATTTCGTAATCGAGTTCCAGCTTCTTTAAAATCTCCGATTCCTCCTTGAAACCCATGATCGCTTTCTGGTGGCAATGGCCGTGAACGAGCGCTTTGCGTTTGAGCGGTTTGATTTTGTAATCCGGCGCTTTGTTGACGAGAAATTCGCTCAGGACAAATGTTTGATTTCGCAGCTTGGCGGCGTCGGCGTTGTTGGGAAAAAGATTTTCCAGTTCGTCGCGGAACACGGCGCAGCAACTCGGTTCGAGAACAACCATCGGAACGCCGTCGCGAATGTGCGGCTGAAGCGTGGTCAGGATTTGTTCGAGCCAGCGTTCCGCCATGCCGAGAAACCCATAATCGTAAAGCGGCCGGCCGCAGCAGAGATTCGCCATCGGCACCTCGACGCGAAATCCGGCGTCTTCCAGAACCTCGACGGCGGCTTTCGCGACATCGGGATGATAAAAATTGTTGAACGTGTCCGCCCATAACAAAACCGGCGCGCCGGCGGGATTTTTTTTCGGATGTTTGCGAAACCAATCCTTGAAAGTTTCATGCGCGAGCGGTGGAACTTTGCGTTCCTGTTCCATTCCAATCAACCATTTGGAAAATTTGGAAAGCAGCGGCGCGTGGGTGAAAAAGTTGGCGATGCCGGGCATGAAGCTTCCGAGTTTCGACCAGATATGAATCCAGCCGAACGCATACGCGTGCCGCGGACGAAATTTTCCTTTGTAGTAATGCGAGAGAAATTCCGCCTTGTAGGTCGCCATGTCCACATTCACCGGGCAATCGCCTTTGCAGCCTTTGCAGGAAAGGCAGAGATCGAGCGCGTCGAAAACCGCGTCGCTTTTCCAGCCTTTTTCGAGTTCCCCGCCGTTCAGCATTTCCCAAAGCAATCGCGCCCGGCCTCGCGTGCAATCCTTTTCCTCCTGCGTGGCCATGTAGCTCGGACACATCGTTTGATTCCCGATTTTCCGGCATTTGCCAACGCCGACGCAACGCAGCGCGGCGCGCGCGAAACTGTGCCGGTCGCTCGCAAATGAAAAATGCGTTTTCGGCTCCGGCGGATTGTAATCCGGCCCGAGGCGCAGATTGGAAGTCATCGGATACGCGTCAATGATTTTGCCGGGATTCATTTTCCATTGCGGGTCCCAGATGCGTTTGAATTCGCGCATCGCGTCCATCAGTTCCGGGCCGAACATTTTCACGAGCCATTCGCCGCGCGACTGGCCGTCGCCGTGTTCGCCGGAAAAACTGCCGCCGAATTTCACGACCAGATCGGTCGCGTCGTCAATGAACGAACGCCATTTCTCGATGCCTTTTTTCGTGTAAAGGTCGAACGGAATGCGCGTGTGAATGCAGCCCTGGCCAAGATGGCCGTAGAGCGTGGGATGATAATCGTATTTATCGAGCAGCTTGCGCAGTTCGCGCAAATAATTTCCCACTTTCGGAACCGGCACGGCGGAATCCTCCCAGCCTTCCCAGGTATCCGGCATTCCGGGAACCCACGCGGTCGAACCCAGACCGCCCTCGCGCACTTTCCAGATCATTTCCTCCTGCTCGGGATTGTCGTAGAGCTTCATGTTAGGCGCTTTGTCGCCCGCGGTGCGTTTCAGATGCTCCATCAGGCGGCGGCCCTGGGCGTCGCTGTCTTCCTTGCTGTCGCCGCCGAATTCCACGAGAAGAAATCCATAGCCGGGCGGAAGCAATTCAATGTTCGCCTCCTTGTCGCCTTTGTCTTTGACGAATTTGAACAGCAGATGATCCATGCCTTCCAATCCGGTCGGATTAAATTCCAGAATTTCCATGATGTGATCGCCCGCCGTGTAAATGTCGGGGTAGCCGAGAATGACGAGCGTCCGCGCTTTCGGTTCCGGCACGAGAATCATCGTCGCTTCCAGAATGGTGACGAGCGTGCTTTCGCTGCCGACCAGCGCGCGGGCGACATTGAAGCCGTTTTCGGGAAGCAGATCGGGAAGGTTGTAGCCGGAAACGCGGCGTTCGAGTTTCGGAAATCCGCTGCGGATTTTGTCTGCGTATTTGTCGCGAAAATCGCGGAGCTTGCGGTAAATTTCTCCTTTCGGCCCGCCCGCGCGAATGATCGCCTCCAGCTCCGCCGGAGTGGTCGCGCCGACATTGAAGCGATGGCCTTCGTACGTGAGAATTTCCATTTCATGCGTGTTGTCGCTCACCCGCAAACCCATTCCGTTGTTTTTGGCCATGAGCGAATGCACGCCGCAGGAATTATTGCCTAACATTCCGCCCAGCGTGCAATGGCTGTGCGTTTCGGGGTCCGGCGCGAAATTCAATCCCGCTTCCCTCACCGCCTTTTCGCGCAAATCATCCAGCACGCAACCCGGCTCGACGCGCGCCAATCTTTTCCCGGGATCAATTTCCAGAATGCCGCGCATGTATTTGGAAAGGTCCATCACCACCGCGACATTGCAGCATTGGCCGGCCAGACTCGTGCCGCAGCCGCGCGAAAGAATCGGCGCGCCAAAACGACGACACTCCGCCACGGTGGCAATCACATCTTCCTTGTCGCGCGGAACAACGACGCCAATCGGAACCTGCCGGTAATTGGAGCCGTCGGTCGCGTACAACGCGCGGCTGCCATTGTCGAAACGCACTTCGCCCCGGATGCGCGATTTCAGGTTTTCAGCCAGCGCGCAGGCGTCCACATTCGGAAGCGTCGGCGCGGATTTGATTCCGGACAGTTTGCTTTTTCTGGCCTCAACAACAGAATTCATGGTTTGCTTTTTCGCGGTTCTCTTTTGATTATTTTTTCGCGGGATGCCCGTTGCCGGTGTGTTTATGAATTCGATGGCGCGGCATCCACGCGTCGAGCATCTGCTTGTAGGATTCGCGGATCATGTCGCGCGCGTCCGGGTCGCCTTTGAGAATGGAACGGGCGTAATTCTTCGCCTGCTCGAACGTGATATGCGGCGGCAAAGTTGGAACCTCCGGATCGGTGTGCGCGTCAATGACCACGGGACGTTTCTCCGCGAGCGCCTCGTCCCACGCCGCGCCGATTTCTTCCGGGTCATTCAGGCGAATGCCCTTCAATCCTAACATTTCGCCGTATTCCGCGTAGGGAAATTCCGGGAGCTTTTGCGAGCCTTCGAATTTCGGAAAACCGGACATCGCGCGCTGCTCCCACGTCACCTGGTTCAAATCGCGATTGTTCAACACCAGCACGATCAATCTCGGATCGCTCCATTCCTTCCAATATTTGGAAATTGTGATCAATCCGTTGATGCCGTTCATCTGCATCGCGCCGTCGCCGACGCACGCGATGGCGACGCGATCCGGAAAAGCGAATTTCGCGGCAACCGCGTACGGCACGCCGGGACCCATTGTCGCCAGGTTGCCGGAAAGCGAACCCATCATTCCTTTGCGAATCTTGATGTCGCGGGCGTACCAGTTGGCCG
>DASSNZ010000032.1:0-9105 GCA_035701135.1 Verrucomicrobiia bacterium | reverse complement strand
TTTGCCGGGATCGCCCAGCAACAAATCCACTTCGGAAGGCCGGAGATAGCGCGGATCCAATTCCACGTGTTTTTTCCAATCCAATCCCACGCATCCGAATGCTTCTTCGAGGAACTCTCGCACGGAATGCGATTCCCCGGTGGCTATGACATAATCGTCAGGTTTCTCCTGTTGAAGCATCAGCCACATCGCTTCCACATATTCCTTGGCGTAACCCCAATCGCGTTTTGCGTCCAGATTTCCCAGATACAATTTATTTTGTAGCCCTGCGAGAATATGCGCCACCGCGCGAGTAATCTTGCGAGTAACAAATCCCTCGCCGCGGCGCGGAGATTCATGATTAAATAAAATCCCGTTTGTAGCGTGCAATCCGTATGCCTCGCGATAGTTGACTGTTATCCAATAAGCGAATACCTTCGACACCGCATAAGGACTCCGTGGATGAAATGGAGTGGTTTCGCTTTGTGGCACTTCATGAACTTTGCCATACATCTCACTTGATGACGCCTGATAAAAGCGCGGTTTAAGGCCGGATTCGCGAAATGCTTCGAGCAAACGAACAGTACCCGTCGCATTCACGTCGGTCGTGTATTCCGGATTGTCGAAACTGACTCGCACATGGCTTTGGGCACCGAGATTGTATATCTCATCGGGCTGCAATCGCGCCAGTAATCGCACTAAAGAACCATCGGTCAAATCACCATAATGCAGAAAAAGCCGCGTTTCGCTCATCTGTGGATCAGAGTAAATTCCATCCAGCCTGCCGCGATTGAACGTACTCGCCCGGCGCACAATTCCATGAACCTCGTAACCTTTGCCCAATAACAGCTCGGCTAAATACGAGCCGTCCTGACCGGTAATCCCCGTTATCAAAGCTTTTTTTGCCATATCGAATTTCGCAGTTTCGAGAAACGCCGTTCCTCTGACAAGTGAATTAGTCATTAACCTTTATTAAAACGTTTAGAATACGCAACACATCTTCGGGTCGAACAGCCGACATGCACTTTTCGAGTTCCTCCCGCGTACCTTGAATCCCGTTACCGTCATAACGATAAAAATCCAGATTCCGGCCATGCACAGCGGGATTCTCAATCAACGTAAATGGATTTCCGTACGGCACGTTGGTTTCATTTAGCGTCGGCGCTTCGATCACAATCTGTTTCCGCGCCTTCATCGCCGCCGCCAAATGCATCAGCGCGGTGTCCACGCTCAGGAATCCGTCGCAGCGTTTTATAAGCGCCGCCGCCTGGAGCAGATTCCCGGTCGCCGCCTGAACTGCAAAAGGCGTTCCGGTCGCTTCGAGAATCTTTAAGATCTCTTCGTTTTCGTCCGGGCCGCCAAACAAAACCGACGTGATTTCAGGCCGTTGCTCTTTGAGCGCGCGCAGGAGTTCAATGTAGTTTTCCAAAGGCCAGCGTTTCAACTTCAGGTTTTTCGTTCCGCCCGAGCCGGCATGAATTCCCAAAATTTTCCTGCCCGCAAGATTATTAGAGGCGAGGAAATCGTCCGCCCATTTTTCATCAGAGTCTGATAAAAATATTTCCAGCGAATGTTCGTTCAGCAACACCTTGGCGCCAATCAACGGCAATAACGCGAGATTTTGTTCGGCTGTGTGGACCGCATAATTTTGCAAAATCACGCGGTTTACGAGGAACCGGTCCAACATTCCGAAATTCTCATACACATGGCTGACTCGGATGGGCGCCGCAACAGCGCGTGCAATAATCCGGTAATGAATCCTGCTCTGCGGATGCGTGTTGATGGAAATATCGTAATGTTGGCGGCGCATTTCCGCCAAAAAACGAAGCGTCGGAATTTTGCTTTCTTTCAGGAAATCCCACCTGAAAACGTTATTCAAAAAGGGATTGCCTTGCAGAATATCCTTCGACCCACGCCACAGAACCAGCGCGTCAATTTGCGCTCCTGGAAAATTTTCGCGAAGCTCGTGAATCAGTGGAGTGGCCAAAAGCGTATCGCCGATTCCCGCCAGTGAAATCACCAAAATTTTCATTTCGTTGCGCTACGACTTTTCTCCGTAATTAATGCTCATGATTCCGCCGAGCAGATTGAGAGTTCTTACATTTCGCATTTCCAGCGCGTGCAGGGTTTTCTCCACGCCGCGTTGCGCCGGATAATGTTTCAGCGATTCCAGAATGTACGAATACGCCGCCGCGCGCCCGCAAAAAATCCGGCCGAACATCGGGACGCACATTTTCAAATATCCAAAATAAATCCCGCGCCACAACCGATTTTCCGGCTTGCCGAAATCCAACGCCAGCAGACGCCCGCCCGGTTTCAATACACGCCGCATTTCCCGAACGCCCAATTCCCAGTCCGCCAAATTGCGCAATCCGTATCCGACCGTGACAATATCAAATTCATTTTCCGGAAACGGAAGTTGTTGGGCGTCGCCCTGCAGGAAAACCGGCTGTCCTCCCGAATTTAATTTCAACTGGCGTAATCGGCTCCGCGCGATTTCCAACATCGGCTCGTTGAAATCCAAACCGGTCGTTCTCGCGCCCGATTTCGCGAGCGCAAAGGCCAGATCACCAGTCCCGCAACACACGTCCAATGCGGATTCCCCGCTTCGCACCCGCGCTTCGCGGATCAGCCGCCGCTTCCACAAACGATGCAGACCGAAGCTTTGCGCGTCGTTGATCAAATCGTATCGGCTTGCAATCTCGGTAAAGAGATCGTTCACCTTCGCCGCGCGTTTTTCGTCGTCGCTGTAATACGGATTCGCCATTAACTTTCGCTGTAAGATTTAACAATCCCGTGAGCAAAGCGACTCATTTTGATACAACAAAGAGGCTGATGCGCCGCAATTTGCGGCAAAATTTTCCTCTATCCAAACTTTTTCCTCCCCTCCCGCCGCTGGCTCGACAGTTGCTCTTCTTTCCCTGACCGATTGTCGCCTGATCGGAACTATACTTTTTTATGAATCCGAAGAAAATTCTGCTCGTTGATGACAATGAAGTGGTTTTAAAAACGCTTTCTCTCAAGCTCAAAACCGCCGGTTATCACATCCTCACCGCCATGGACGGCTCCCAGGCAGTCTCGGCCGCCCGCCTGGGCAAACCCGATCTCATTCTCCTGGATGTCAATTTCCCGCCCGAAGTGGCCGGCGTGCCCTGGGACGGATTCCGCATTATCCAATGGCTCAGGCGCATGGAGGAAACCGCCTCGGTCCCCATCTTCGTCATCACCGGCAGCCAAGCGGCCCAACACAAAGAGCGCGCCTTGAAAGAAGGCGCAATTGGATTTTTCCAGAAACCGGTCAACAACGACGACCTGCTCGCCGCTATTGAGAAAACCTTGAATCAACCTCAAAACCCAGAAACCACTCCGCCTTGAATCATTTTCCCGACCACGCTTTAACACGGATAAATACGGATTCGGTTTAATCCGTGTGTATCCGTGTTCATCCGTGCTCAATTTTTTCCCAGAATCGCTCGATGCCTTGAAGAAAACGGTCGCGATCCCCCAGCGGATCGTTGTGGCCGCCGCGCAATTCGCAAAATATTTTTGGCTCGTTCGCGGCCGCGAGATTTTCCTCGCAATGATGAAACGCCACCAGCCGATCTTCGCGGCTGTGCAGAATCAGAATAGGAACTTTGATTCGCGGCAATTTTCCCAACGTATCGTACCGGATCGTGTTGATCCATCGCACCGGCAGCCATTTGTAAAGCTCCGCGCCCAGCGCTGGAATGCTGGTGAACGTGCTTTGTAAAATCAGTCCTCCGACCGGCGCGCGCAACGCGAGTTCCGACGCAATGCCGCCGCCAAGCGATTCCCCATAAACAATGATGTCGCGCGACGCGAATCCTTTTCCGCGAAGCCATTGATAAGCCGCCATCGCGTCCTGATAAGTTCCTTCTTCGTCCAGTTTTCTCGCGTCGCTGCGTCCGTATCCGCGATAATCAAACACGAACACATTTACTCCCGAATCGAGTAAAACTCGATAGACATCCAGCCGGTTGCAAATGTTTCCTCCGTTGCCATGGCAAAATAAAACCACGCGATGTTTTCGCGGCGAATCTGAATTGGCGCGGAAAAACCAGCCGTGCAATTTCACGCCGCAGCTGGTTTTGAAAAATACGTCATCGCACGGCAACCCGGTTTGCGCGCCGGTAAATTCCAGTCCGCGTGTCGGATGATAAATCAGGCTGCGTTCAAATCGGCGGAACATGGCGAAGGCAGCTTTGCGAACGCGAATTCGCGCCGGCTGATTTCATAATGAATGCCCCATTTTTTCCCGCTTGGTTTTCAGATAACGCGCGTTATGCGGATTGGGTTTCACGCGAATGGGAACCTGCTCGACGATTTTTAATCCGTAGCCTTCCAGCCCGACGACTTTGCGCGGATTGTTCGTAAGCAGGCGAATGGTTTTCAAGCCGAGGTCCACGAGAATTTGCGCGCCGAGACCGTATTCGCGGAGGTCCATTCCAAAGCCTAACTTTTTGTTCGCTTCCACGGTGTCGTAGCCCTGCTCCTGCAATTTGTAGGATTTTATTTTCGGCGCGAGCCCGATTCCGCGTCCTTCCTGTCGCATATAAACCAGAACGCCGTTTCCCGATTCCGCAATCTGCCGCATCGCCTGATGCAACTGCGGACCGCAATCGCAGCGGCGCGAGCCAAAGACATCTCCGGTCAGACATTCGCTGTGAACGCGCACGAGGACATTTTTCTTTCCCGCCACTTCGCCCCGGACCAGCGCGAGATGATGCTGGCCGTCAATTTTCGAGCGATACAGATGCAGGTCGAAATCGCCGTAATCCGTAGGCATTTTTACAACTTCAAGTTTTTCGACGAGTTTTTCGCGCGTGCGACGGAAATGAATCAAATCCTCGATCGTGCAGATTTTCAACTTATGCTTCGCGGCAAATTTCAAAAGTTGCGGAAGCCGCGCCATCGTGCCGTCGTCATTCAAAATTTCGCAAAGCACGCCAATTGGACGGCAACCCGCGAGTTCCGCCAGATCAATCGCCGCTTCCGTATGGCCGGCGCGTTGGAGCACGCCGCCGGGACGCGCGCGCAACGGAAAAACGTGTCCGGGCTGGACCAGATCTTCCGGCACCGCCGTCGGTTCCGCCATGACGCGAATCGTTTCCGCGCGATCCGCGGCGGAAATGCCGGTCGTAATTCCGCGCGCGGCATCCACGCTGACCTGAAAATCGGTCCGAAAACTTTCGCGGTTCTGGCGAACCATTCGCTCGATGCCGAGTTGCTGAAGCCGCTCGGAACTGGTTGGCACGCAAATCAAACCGCGTCCGTGCTTGGCCATGAAATTCACGGCGGCGGCCGTGACGTGCTGCGCGGCCATGATCAAATCGCCTTCGTTTTCGCGGTCGGCGTCGTCCACGACGATGACCATTTTGCCTTTCCGCAAATCGGCGACAACGGATTCGATGCTGTTAAATTTTTGTTTCAAAGTTTTTTATCCGATTTGAACAGTTTGATTTTCCGAATTCCCACGAGCCGCGCCAATTCCGCCTGCGCGGTATCGCAGGTGGCAAAAACGTCCGGCTTCGAATGAAGCGCTGCGGCGACATGAACGCAATCCCATGTTCCGCAGACTGTTTTTGCAGCGTGCCGCGCGCTCATTTCATCGGCCCATTCCAAAATCTCGTGTGCGCTGTCGCGCCCCGGCGTCAGCCGGCGCGCGGCTTCGCTGGCGCGATAAGCCTGCCACGCGACCACGCCATATTCATCAGTTAACTTTCTCAAATTATGCCGGAGTTCGGCCCTCAAGAAAATGTTCCAAATGAAATCCGGCCCGGCGTTTCGCAGCCATTGTGTGACGGCTGGCGCGAACGCATCCGCCGGATAAAACCACGCCAGCAGCACGGAAGTGTCGGCATAAATTTTCACCGGCGGCGCGCGCGCTCCTCAAGCACCGGATTGGCGGAGCGCCGGGATGTCGGAATATTTTTTCCCGCTTTCCACACTTCAGACATGATTTCTTTCCAGCCCGGCGTACGCGGCGCGACAGAAGGTTGCGCTTTTCCAATCACACGGCCATTGCGCGTGATTAAAATTGTTTCTCCGTTTTCCAGCCGATCCAGTGCTTTACCGGTATTGTGATGAAGTTCTTTCGCGTTTATCGAAACCATACCTGAAGGTGACACCTGAATGAGGACACCGCAACAGGGAAAATTCCACTTCAGGACAAAGGAATCGCTTCGTCCGCGAGCATCATCGGAATTTCGCGGCGAATGGAATAAAGGAATTTCCCGTCCGCGCGAATCAGACCGCCGTCCAGTTTTTCCGAAACCGGCTGGCCCTCCCGATTTCGCAAATCACCGGATGCGATCCGTGCATTCAATTTTTCCATCAGCGACGCGTCCGCCGCGCGCAAGTCCTGGTGCGTTTCCGGACAGCAAAGAATTTTTAAAAGTTCGGGATCGAGCATGAAAGAATCAGTTCAAGTGAGTGAAGGATCGAATGAAGTTAAATGGAAAAGCGCGCAGGAAGTTTTCGCGAATCACCGTTTAACCATTTAATTTTCTCCCGGTTTCCGCATAAATTTTTTTTAATGGAACCTTCTCGCGGTCCGCGATTTTTTTGCACGAATCAAATTCCGGCGCGGCTTGAATGACTTTTCCGTTCAGCTTGCCGAGTTTCACGGTCACTTCGCCGAACTTTGTTTTTACGGGCTTAAATTCACGACGCAATTTTCGCCGCTCGCCCAAATGACGGCGAACGCCAAATGCCGTCGTCTCACGCAGAATCATTTCGCTGAATCTGTCCGCGTCAGTTTCCGCGCAAAGAACCGTCAGCAAAACGCCCGGACGATTTTTCTTCATCTGAATCGCCGTGTGAAAAACGTCCAGCGCGCCGGCGGCGAACGCCTTCTCGACAAAATTTCCGAGAATTTCAGAATTGATGTCGTCCAGATTCGTTTCCAGAACGGCAACGATATCGCTTTCCCAATCCAGATTCGAGATCGGATGCGGAATATTGGCCGCCATTTTGGGCAATCCGGATTTGCCATCTGACACCTGATTCTTCGCACCTGAAACTTCTCCCAATACGGCACGCACCACATTCGGGCGCGTTGCGTTGTCGCGCGAGCCAAGGCCAAAACCGATTTTCTCCGCGACCAATCCCGTCATCGGCCTGAATGCTTCCACGAATTCCGCGAGCAACGCCGCGCCGGTCGGTGTGACGAGTTCGTGCGGCTCGTCGCATTGCGTGACGCCAACGCCGCGCGCGCCAAGAATCGCCAGCGTGGCCGGAGCGGGAATGGGAAAACGCCCGTGCGCGCAATTCATCCAGCCGACGCCTTCAATGACCGGCGACGCCAGAACGCGCGGTTTGCCTAACATTTCCAATGCGATACACGCGCCGACAATATCCACAATGGAATCCACCGCGCCGACTTCGTGAAAATGAACGCGCTCGGGCGGCAGGCCGTGAATTTTCCCTTCTGCCTCGGCAATTCGCCAAAAAACGGCGACGGCTTTTTGCTTCGTCCACGGTGAAAGTTTACTGGACTGAATCAGCTTTTTGATTTCCACAAACGTGCGCTCGTGATCGTGAGCATGCTCATGTTCATGAGAATGCGAATGGCCATGTTCATGTTTGTGATGACCGTGCTCGTGTCCGCCGCTCAAATGCACATCGAACTTCACGCCTTCAATCCCGGATTTCTGTTTGCGGGCGACATGAAGATGATAGCCGCCGAGTTTCAATTTGCCCAATTCGCGCTCCAGTTTGCGCGCGTCCACGCCGAGATCAATCAACGCGCCGATAAACATATCGCCGCTGATGCCGCTGAAAATATCGAGATAAAGAGTTTTCATTGAATCCGGGAAGATATCGAAAAATGAACGTCGAGATCTGAGTTATCTGAATTGCCGACAGTGATTCCGGCTCGATATTTGATGCTCATTTCCAAATTCATTTTTCAATCAGCGCATTGATCTGGCTCGCCGCGAAACCGGCGCCAAATCCGTTGTCAATGTTCACCACCGTCACGCCGCTGCCGCAACTGTTCAACATGCCTAACAATGCGGCAAGGCCGCCAAAACTCGCGCCGTAACCCACGCTCGTGGGAACCGCGATAACCGGTTTTGAAACCAGTCCCGCGACGACGCTCGGCAGCGCGCCTTCCATTCCCGCCGCGACGATAACGACATTCGCGCGTTGAATATCGTCCAATCGGCTGAAAAGCCGATGCACGCCCGCGACGCCGACATCGTTTATCTGTTCGACGTTGTTGCCCATGATTTCCGCCGTGATCGCGGCTTCGGCGGCGACCGGCAAATCGCTGGTGCCGGCGCAAACCACGGCGATGGTTCCGGGCCGTTTCGGCAGCGGATTTTTTTCAATGGTAAGGCAGTTCGCAAATTTGTGATAAACGGCGCGCCGAAATTTTTTGCGCAACACGCGCGCGTGCTCGGCGGTGATACGCGTCGCCAGAACATTCTGCTCGCGTTCGACCAGTTTGGTCGCGATTTGCAAAACCTGTTCCGGCGTTTTCCCCGATCCGAAAATGACTTCGGGAAAACCTTTTCGCAGCGCGCGATGCGTGTCCACTTGCGCGAAACCCAAATCCGCCACGGGCGCGGCCTGAAAGGCCCGCAACACTTCGTCGCGGCCCACGGCGCCGGCGCGGAATTTTTCCAGGAGCTTGGTGGCTTCGATAATCGTCACAGCCCAATGATATGCGCTTCAGCCGGACGGTCACGGTAAATTTGCGCGGTGTAAATTGGGAACCATGGATGAACACCAATTGCACACGAACAAAAAAACGGTGTTCGAGAGAAAAATCAGTGGTTCGCGTTTTTGTGTTCCACGAGAGTTGAACTCTTTCCCGATTTTTTGAATTCACCTCAAATGCGGTTGGATTCGCGCGTCAATGCGCGAAAAAATGCCGGAACATTTCCGGACCGTTTTCCCAAAAAATCAGCGCGACGCCCATGAGCGAACCGCCCGCGATGATTCCCGACGCAACCGGAAACGTGAATTCCTCCGAGGCTTTCGGCGCTTTTCGCTGCAACACATACGCGACCACCGCGCCGATGAAAAATAAAACGCTGTAATACCAATCGAAAACCCACGCCAATCCAAACGCCGAGGCGGACGGCAGATACTTCGCAC
>DASSNZ010000031.1:0-6799 GCA_035701135.1 Verrucomicrobiia bacterium | reverse complement strand
AGGCTGCGAACGGCCCCGGGAACAACGAGATAACGCGCCGCCGCTTCAACGCAATGCCGGGCGCGAGTTCCTTTTGCGACGCCAAGGCTGACGGCGATAAGGCAATTCGGGCGCAACGCGTCGCTGGCAATCGAAGCGGACGCGGATTGATTGGGCGCGGCAAGAAGCGCGTCGGCATAAAATCCTTTTTCTTCGAGCCAGAAAAATTTTTCAAACGAAGCCGCCGCGCGCGTTTCGAGTTCTTTCCATCGGCCGCGCTCGGACGTTTGATCAATCCCGGCGAGTTGCCGCAGAAAGCGAATCCACAACGCCTGGATTTCAATCGGATAACCTTCGCGCGCCGAGGCTGCCGGATAATTTGTGTCCATCCATGTGAAATGGCTTGGACTCCAGATCAGCGCGGAATCGGCGTCCATGCGAATCCCGTTCGGCGTGCCGGAAATGTAATTCGTCGCGATGCTTCGGAGGACGTCGAGCAATGTGCGCCCGGAATCGTCCACGGTGGTTTTGTAAATGGAATCGCGGTTTTCGCGGGCGGAATGCGAAATTTTTTCAAGCTCTTCGCAAACCAGTCCAAACCACAACGGCGCGTCCGACGTGTCGCGATTCGATGCGTCTTCGCCGAAAATGGTGTTAGGCAAAGTTCCGTTTTTTTCAAAGCGCGCGAATGTGAGAAGGATTTGTTTTACTTCCTCGGTCATTCCCGCCGTCAAAAGCCCGCGCGCGCAAATGAACGTGTCGCGTCCCCAATCGAGAAACCACGGATAACCGGCGATGACGGTTTTTCCATTGCCGCGCCGGACGACAAACGCTTCGGCGGCGCGAAACAGTTGCGATTCGAATCCGGTTTCCTCGTGCTCGATTTCCAGTTTGAAGTTTTCGGTCTGCGAAAATTTCGGAACCACCGGATCCGCCGTGATCACAAGATTCAGATTCGCGCCAGGACTCAGCGGCAGTTCAAACCAACCCGGGCTGAAAGCGTCGCCTGCGCCGATTTGACCGCGACTTTGTTCAACCGGATGCGGAATATTTTCAGTCCATTCAGGCTGCGAATGATACGCGCCTTCGCTCGCAATCACGCGGAGTTGCCGATCGGGCGCGGGTGTGAACGCAAAGCCGGGGGAGTTTTGAGTTTTGGGTTTTGAGTTTTCAGTTTCAAGCGGATGAATGTTCGACGTGAAATGAAAATCCGCTCCGCCGTTGCGCTGCGTTTGCGAATGAAAATTCCGGTCTTCAATATCCACGCGCACCGTGAGCCGCACGTCCGCTTCGGGTGGAAGAGGTTTTTCCATCGGCTGAATCGCGCCCGGACGGAGAAAATGAAAAACCGTCGTGTTCCGGCCTTCGAGCATGTCGGCTTTAATTTCGATTCCAACGGAACGGCCATCGCCGGCATTCGCGATGAACCGCCAGATCGCGGGCGGGCCGGGTTCGAACGAAGAAAGATTTTTCAAATCGAGCGGCGAAATGAAACCATCCGCGTTGACCCAAACGCGAATTCGTTTTGCGAAAATGTGCCGGTCCACCGGCAGGCTCGGATGCAGATTCGCGCCCAGCACGCAATCGTATTTTGATCGGACACGGCCGAGGTCCACGCAAAACCGCGCCATTCCGCCGATGCCGTTGGCGAGGAGAACGAGCGAATCGGCGGGCGGTGGATTCAGAATCGCGGGCAGCGGTTTCGGTTCGGGCGCGAGAAAACGAATGGCCGCCTGAACGTGACGCTCATTTTCCGCGTAGCGTTCGAGAAGCAATTCGGCGTCGCCGAAATTCAGCCCGGGCGGAAAACACGCGATATGACCGGCCTGCACGGAAATGGATTCCACATTTTTTGGATGCGCGCCGCCATTCAATCGCAACGACGCGCGGAACGGCGCGGTGTCTTCGATTAAGATCCAATGATTCGGTGGAACAGGCGTGATTCGACGGCGATCAATCAGGCTCCAGCGAATCACGTTCGGGTAGGATTCGTTGTTCGATTGCGAGTCGAGCGCGGAAATTAAATTTGTTTTGGCGTCCGAGGGATCAAGATGGCGGATCGCGGCGAGAAATCGGAACGGAGATTTTTCCACGAGTTCGGCGAGACCGCGCCAGTCGCAAATGCGGAGGCGCGACGCGGAAAAAAAACGGTGCAATGCTTTCACGGCCCAGGCGGCTTGCGCGCGGGCGCGGCGATAATCTTCGCCGGCAAGGCCGACGGGTTCGAGGTTCGGCGCGAGACAGAACGCCGCGGCGGGTGGAATGCGAATGGAAATTTCTTTTTGGTTCGCTATTTCAAATTCAGGAATGGATTGGCCGAGCAGGTCGAATTTGAAATTCGAGATTTGAAGTTTCAGATCGAATTCCGCGAT
This sequence comes from Verrucomicrobiia bacterium, assembly GCA_035701135.1. Taxonomy (GTDB): domain Bacteria; phylum Verrucomicrobiota; class Verrucomicrobiia; order Limisphaerales; family DASXHY01; genus DASXHY01. The sequence continues at coordinate 4,448 of DASSNZ010000031.1, read as the reverse complement.
TTGTTCCGGGGGACAGAAGGAAGAATTTTCTTCGCGGCGGATTGAAATCTGATTTTCCAAAGTGATCGCCTGTTCGTGTTTCAGATCCGTGTTCACAAGGACCAGCGCGAAATCTTTTCCTTCGGCGGATTGGCGGAGCAGGGCGAACACGGGCGAATCCGGCGCGCTCAACCGCGTGAGAATCGCGCCATCAAAGAAACATGGATTTTCCGCGAGCAGCCGGTTCAATCGCGACAATTCCGGCAGCAGATTTTCTTTGTTGTCCCAGGACAAACCGCCGCGCCGATGGACGTTGATTTTTTCCGTTGCCAGCCATTCCACGCCGCAAGTAAATCCGAATCCGCCGCTGACGCTGGCGAGCGCGCAAAGTTGGTTTCTCATCAGTGACCAGGCGCGATTTGGACCGGGCGTTTCGGAACTTTTTTCAGAAAAACTTTGGGCGGCGAGACGGTTGTTGTCGTGCGTTTCGCTGAAATGCACGTAAAGGCCGACGCGCGAACTTTGCCGCAGCGCGTAATCGAGATACGCCGCGACATCGCGCCCGGTATAATTTTGAAACAGTTCGGAATACGCCCATTGCATTCCGCCTTCGCCAAGCAACGCTTCCGTCGCTTCCCACGAGCCGCCAAGTCCTTCGAGAAAAAAAATGGTTTCGGGATATTCCTGCTCGACGCGCGCGACGATGTATTGCCACGCGGCGACGGGAACTTTGTATCCGGCGTCGCAGCGAAATCCGTCCACGCCGCGCCGGCACCAGGTGAGAAACATTTCCGCGAGTTGATCCCACAAAGCGACGTTGATGTGTTTCAGTTCGACGAGATCTTCCCATGTGACGCCCCACGCGCCGGGACTGACGAATGTTCCGTCGGGCCGGCGCAAGAACCATTCGGGCCGGTTTTCCTGCAAGGTGGAACCCCAGCCGGTGTGATTGATCACGATGTCCAGAAACACCCGCGCGCCGCGAAGATGCGCGGCATAAGTCAGTTCGCGAAACTGGTCAATGCCCGTCGTGCGTTTGTCAAAAACCACCAGCGCCGGATCAATCGCGGTCAAATCCAGCGCGGCGTACGGACTTCCAAAACGCCCGAAGCGCGCGTAGGTCGTCGGCGTGGGGTTGATGGGAAGCAACTGCAAAATCCGGCAACCCAGATTGTCCACAATGTGCGGAAGCTGTTCGATCAGATCGCGCAATTTTCCCGACGCGGGAATAATGCTGAAGCCGTATCCTTCGATTTCCTGGATTTGCGTTTCGAGTTTTTCATTGCGCGTGCTGACGGCGGATTTTGCCGGGCCGAACAATCGCGTGAACGCGCAATAAATCGTGTTTGCCGTGCGATAGGAATTTGGATGAACCGAAATGCCGACGTCCGCTCCTTCGGGCCAATGTTGCCAGCCGTTTTCGTCGAGCAGGTAAGCTTTTGCCTTAAAAAATCCAACTTCGCAAAGCGGCAGTTCGAGCGACCAGCCGTCGCCGTCCGGCTCCATCGGCAAATCACGCCAGGACGCGCCGGCGATGGGCAGGCTTTTGGTGTGCGCCTGAAGAATTTCGCCGCGCAAAATATCGGCGCGACCGATATTCGTGCGCAGGCGCGCCTGCCAGTTTCGCGCGGCGGCGGGATCAGGATTTTTCAGGGAAAAACGAATGCAATCGCCGACGAAGCGTTGGAATCGCTCGCCGGGCGGAGGCGTCATTGTTGGAATCCGTTGTCCCATTGCTGGCCGGAAGCCGGACGGAATTACAATCGCAGCTTCAAATCAGATTGCAATTCCACAGTGGGCTTGAGAAAAAATTTCGGATTTCGAGATTTGAGTTTCCGTTTGAAAACCGGTGTCTTTCCGTGTTCATCGGCGGTCCAAGTTTTTTGCAGTTGTGAAAATGCCACCGTGCGGGAATGAGACAAAACTGTCTGACAACTGTGACGAAGCCGGCGGTTTTTTAGAAATCATCGCCGCAATAAAGGAATTTTTCGCGGGAACGGCCATCTGGCGGAAATTCTGCTTTCAACCAATGGCCGGCGAAACCTTGAGTGAAGTTTCAAATCCGGACGATTTTTAAAAACCGAACATGGCAAGCACATTGACGCAAAGTGAAGAGGCCCAGTTGGCGCAGACGATCGAGATGTTTGAAGTCATCACTGAATCGCAGCCGCAGGACTACCAATCACTCGAAATCCTGAAGGAAGCGTATTCCAAACTCGGACGCGAGGCGGACGTGATCAAAACCGCCAAGCGCATCGCGGAAGCGTACGTGGACATGGGCCAGCTTTCGTCCGCGATTCTCGAATACGAAACCATTTTGCAGCGCAGCCCGGACGACCCGGACGTGCAAAAAGCGCTCAAGCAAATTGAAAGCAAAGCGAACAATTTCGCGGAGCAGGTCAGCCCGACGAACGATACCATTTTCGTCAAGGCGACGAACGGAAAACCCTCCGGCGCGCCGGAGAAAAATGGAGCGGCGAAAGTCGAGGACGGACGCGCGGCGATGCGCAAAGTTTTCGTGGAGAGCAAAATCATTTCATCCGGCGATTTCGATTTATGCTGGAGCGGCGCGGATTCCGATTCATCCAACCGGGTTGTCGAACCGTTCATTCAGGTGCTCGCGGACAAAGGCATTTTGCAGATTGAAAAATCGCTTAAGATATTAAGCGACAAATCGCGCACGGCGTTTTTGCCGTTGGACAAATACGAAATGGATCCGGATTTGACGCGCGGTTTTCCGGCGCAGGTCTGCCGTCGCTGGTGCGTGCTGCCGTTTGATCGCATGAGCAAATCCATTCTCGTCGCCACCGCGAATCCATTCAATCAACAGGCCGCTAAGGAACTGGCCGCCGCGACATCGTATCGGCTGCTGTGGTATCTCGCGCCGCCGGCGGATATTGTTAAAAGTCTTCAACGCGCATTTCGATAAAATCTCATGGCCACCGTAAAATCATTTGGCGAGCGTATTGCCGACGCATTGGTCGAGGATGGATTGCTCACCGCCGCGCAGATCGGCGAGTTGCTCGAACAACAGAAAAAGGGCGGCACGCGGCTGCTCAAGCTCATCCTGGAAAAAGCTTACGTCAGCGAACAGGACATGGCGGTTTCCATGGGCCGCGTGCTGAACACGCCGCCCGCGAATCTCCCGCGAATTCATATTCCCCTGGAAGTGGCGGATTTGCTGCCAAGGGAAGTGGCGCTCACGCACAAGGTTGTTCCTGTTTCGCGACTGGAAAATAAATTGTTCATCGCGATGGCCGATCCGCTGAACGTGCTCGCGCTGGACGACGTTCGACGCATCACGCGATTGGAGGTTTCGCCGATGATCGCTCCGGAGAAAGCGATTCTCGACAAGCTCGCGAGTTTTGACAGCGCGAAGGGCAGCAGCATGGAGGACATTATCCAAAATGCGCAGAAAAAGGAGGCTGACGAGGAATCGGAAAACGTGGAGTTGTCCCGCGAATCCATCGAGGAAGTCAATCTGGATCAGTTGGCCGCTTCGAGCGAGGAAGCGCCTGTTATCAAACTCGCGAATTTAATTCTCGTTCAGGCCATTAAAGATCGCGCGAGCGATATTCATTTGGAGCCGTTCGAAAAAGGAATGAAACTGCGTTACCGCGTGGACGGCGTTCTCGCCGAAGCCACGCCGCCGCCGAAACAAATGCAGCTTGCGCTGGCGTCGCGTTTCAAAATCATGAGCAGTCTCGACATCGCGGAACGGCGATTGCCGCAGGACGGACGAATGCGCGTGCGCGTCAGCGGAAAAGACTACGATCTTCGCGTTTCCATCATGCCGACGGTGCATGGGGAAAAAATCGTGCTCCGCGTGCTCGACAAATCGAATCTTTCGGCAAGTTTGGATAAATTAGGTCTCGACGCGGACACGTTCCAGCAGGTCAAAGCCGCAGTGGATGCTCCGCACGGACTGATTCTCGTGACCGGTCCGACCGGTTCTGGAAAGACCACGACGCTTTATTCCGCGCTCAACGAACTGAACAATCCGGTTTACAACATCATCACGGTTGAAGACCCGGTCGAATTCCAGATTCCAGGAATCAATCAGGTTCCCGTGAAAAAAGAAATCGGCCTGACATTCGCCAACGCGCTCCGCTCCATTCTCCGCCAGGACCCGGACATCGTGATGATCGGCGAAATTCGCGATACCGAAACCGCGGAAATCGCCATTGAAGCCGCGCTGACCGGACATCAGGTGTTGAGCACGATGCATTGTAACGACGCTCCGGGCGCGATCGCGCGATTGGATGACATGGGCATTGCGCCGTTCCTGATTTCCTCTTCCGTGATTTTGACCTGCGCGCAACGTCTCATGCGCCGCATTTGTTCTCACTGCAAGGAGCCGGTGACGTATCCGGACAAAATGTATCAGGACCTGGGCATTGATCCGAGCACGTTTGACGGTCACACGCTGTATCGCGGGCGCGGATGCGAACGTTGCAAAAATTCAGGTT
>DASSNZ010000030.1:0-2257 GCA_035701135.1 Verrucomicrobiia bacterium | reverse complement strand
GGCGGATTTGAAATCGCCCTGGAATTCGCGCGCAATCGCGTGCGAAAAACCGGTTTTCGTTTCTGGGAATGCATTCTCGGCATCGTTTTGCTCGCGATTGGCGCGATTCTTTTTTGGGCCAGCGCGCGGCTTGCCGAATATTTTACCGACGACATTGACGACTGATTTCCGACGGACATGCAAGGTTATCTCTCGCTCGTGCTTCACGCTCATCTGCCGTTTGTCCGGCATCCCGAGCATTCCAGATTTCTGGAGGAAAACTGGCTGTTCGAAGCAATTACGGAAACCTACATTCCGCTTTTGAAAATTCTGCAGGGCTGGCGGCGCGACGGAATGGAAACGCGCCTGACGCTCACGATGACGCCGACCTTGTGCTTCATGTCAGGCGATTCGTTGCTGCGCGAACGTTACGTCCGTCACCTCGATGAATTGATCGAACTGGCGGAAAAAGAAATTCATCGCACGCATTGGGACAAGCCACTCAACGAACTCGCGTTGATGTATCACAATCGGTTTCTGGAAATTCGTGAAACGTACTTGAGTTGCCAATGCGATCTCGTCGCGGCTTTCGGAAAATTCCAGGAACTCGGTTCGCTCGAAATCATCACCAGCGCGGCGACGCACGCATTGCTCCCGTTGCTGGCAAATCATCCGCCCTCCATCCGCGCGCAAATTCTCACGGCGCGCGATCATTATCAAAGTTGTTTTGGACGCGATCCGCGCGGCATCTGGCTGCCGGAATGCGCTTACGCCGACGGCGTGGAAACTGTTTTGCGCGAGGCGAACATTCGCTGGTTCATCACGGACACGCACGGTTTGCTGCACGCAAATCCGCGCCCGCGTTATGGCGTTTTCGCGCCGATTTTCACGCCGAACGGCATCGCCGCATTTGGCCGCGATCTCGATTCCGCCAAACAAGTCTGGAGCAGGCACACAGGTTATCCGGGCGATCCGCGCTATCGCGATTTCTACCGCGACATCGGTTTCGATCTGGATTTGGATTACTTGAAACCGCATCTCGCGGCAGGAGAAAATCGCGGTTTCACCGGCATCAAATATCATCGCATCACGGGCGGCGGCTTCGAAAAACAAATTTACAATCGCGCTCTTGCCCTCACCGCCGCGGCCGAACACGCGCAACATTTTCTCGAAACGCGCGTGAATCAAATCCAGCGCCTCGCCGAAATTATGGATCGTCCGCCGCTGGTGTTGTCGCCGTACGACGCGGAACTTTTCGGGCATTGGTGGTATGAAGGTCCGGAGTTTCTGGATTATTTCGTTCGCAAAGCATATTACGATCAGAACGTTTTTTCATTCGTTACGCCGGAGGAATATTTAAAAAAATTTCCCACAAATCAGATCGCGAAGCCGGGCGCGTCGAGCTGGGGCGAGGAAGGTTACTGGCGCGTCTGGCTGAACGAAAAAAACGAATGGATTTATCCGCACCTGCACGCCGCGCAGGAGCGGATGACCGCGTTGGTCCGGCGATTTCCAGATCCCAATCCTCTTCAGCGGCGCGCGCTTCGACAGGCCGGACGCGAACTCCTTCTCGCGCAATCCAGCGATTGGCCGTTCATTTTGCGCACCGGCACCAGCCCCGATTACGCGCGCAAACGCGTGAAGGAACATCTGCTGCGTTTCATTGCCCTGCACCATCAACTCACCCGCACTCGCGTGGATGAATCCTGGCTGCGCGAAGTGGAACAGCGCGACAATATTTTTCCCGAAATCAATTTTCGGTATTGGAAATAAATCGTTCTTTAACGCAGAGGCGCGGAGACGCGGAGATTAAGACAGAATGAACAAAATGTTCGGAATAAAATTTCCCCTCAAAAACCATTCTGAAAATTCTGTCATTCTGTCTAAAAAATTCTCTCTCTGCGTCTCTGCGTCTCCGCGCCTCCGCGGTAAAACTTGGAGCGGATTAAGGCACAATTCGCGGCGGCGGCGCTTTCACAAATTTTGCTTCGCGAAGATAAATCGGCTCAAGTTCGTCGCCGCGAACGAAATTCGATTTCTCCGCCGCGATTCGTCCCAGCATTGCGGCGCGCGGAAAAATATTTTTGCCGTTCGGAAACCATCGCGTTACTTCCGGGCCGATCAACATTTCGCCCGCCGATTCCAGTTCGCGGATTTCCGGCATCGCCGCAATTCGCAGCGGCGCGATTTCGCGGCAATTTTCCATGCGGATTTCGTAACTCGCCAGATAAAATTCCTGCCGCTGCGCGTCCACAATCACATTCACGCGCCCGGCAAA
>DASSNZ010000029.1:0-2267 GCA_035701135.1 Verrucomicrobiia bacterium | reverse complement strand
TCTTCGCGCTTCAATGGGTGCCTCCGCATGAGTTTCGTGAGCGCAGTGATTGTCGCCGCCGGCAAAGGCACCCGCATGGGGCCGAACGTGGACAAGCTGTTTCTGGAAATCGCCGGAAGCCCTGTCGTCGCGCACACGTGGCGAAAGTTCGCGTCGGCGGTTTGCATTGACGAAATCGTGCTCGTGGTGCGCGCGGGAATGGAATTCGCGTTTGAGGAACTTGCCGCGAAAATCGGTTCGCAAAAATCATTTCGCATTGTGACCGGCGGAGCGGAACGGCAGGATTCGGTTTGGAACGGATTGCAGGCGGTTTCCAGCGGAACGGAAATCGTCGCCATTCAGGACGCCGCGCGGCCCTGCACAAACGCGGCGTTGATCGAAGCGACGATTTCGGCGGCGCGGGAAACGGGAGCGGCGGTCGCGGCGCAGCCGGTCACCGATACAATCAAGGAATCGCGCGACGGAAAATTCGCGGAACGCACGTTGGATCGCGCGAAACTTTGGGCGGTGCAAACGCCGCAGACGTTTCGACTGGAAATCATTCGGCGCGCGCTGGCCGAAGTCCGGCGCAAAGGATTGAGCGTTACCGACGACACCGCGGCGTGCGAATTGATTGGCCAGCCGGTGCGACTGGTTGCGGGCGTTCAGCCGAATCCGAAAGTGACGCGGCCGGAAGATCTGCCGTTCATCGAAATGCTTTTAAAAAAGTTCTGAGTTCTCGTTTTGAATTTTGAGTTTTGGGTCGTGAACTTTGGAAACGTCTGAGTCCAACGTTCAATGTTTCGTGTTCAGTGTTTGATTTTCCATTTCCGGAACTTTCTCCGCCTCTCCTTGCAAACGTGAGGTCGGCCATTTATTGTCCTTGAGACGAACAATGTTTATGAAGCGACGTTTCCTTTTCGGCCTTTTGATTGCCGCGCTTGCGGCGAATCTGCTCATCGGCGCGCGGATTTACATGAACTCGGCCGAGGCCGCGCAAAAAGACGCGGTTTATCCGAACATGAAATTGTTCTCCGAGGTGATGGAGAAAGTGCGGAAGGATTACGTGGACGGGCAAAATCTCACGTATCAGGATCTGGTTTACGGCGCGCTCAAGGGAATGATTGACAAGCTGGATCCGCACAGCGAATTCCTCGATCCGGAACGTTACAGGGAGCTTCAAAGCGATACCGAAGGTCAATTCGGCGGACTCGGCATTATCGTTTCCATGAAAGACAAATTTCTCACGGTCGTTGCGCCGGTGGAAGACACGCCGGGAGCGAACGCGGGAATTTTATCCGGCGACCGCATCATCAAAATTGACGGAACGAACACCGAGGACATGAGTCTGCAGGACGCGGTGAAAAGCCTTCGCGGCGAGCCGGGCAGCGAAGTGACGATCACGATCATGCGTCCGGCGACGGACGAGGTGAAGGATTACAAACTCACACGCGCGATCATCAATGTGGACATGGTCAAGGACATCAACGGAAAAAAAGAATTTCCGCTTGGCCCGGATAAAATCGGCTACATCCGCCTCGTGCAGTTCGGCGAGAAAACCAGCGACGGCCTGGAAGCCGCGCTCGACAAATTGAAAGCGCAGGGAATGAAAGCCCTGGTGCTGGATTTGCGCTGGAATCCGGGCGGGCTTCTGGACCAGGCGGTGGCGGTCTGTCAGAAATTTCTTCCGCGCGGCCAACTGGTCGTCTCGACGGAAGGCCGGCTTTCAACCCAGAAATACTTCGCCAAAGGCCACGGCGACGAAATTCCGCACATGCCGATGGTGGTGCTGGTGAATCTGGGGAGCGCGAGCGCGGCGGAAATCGTTTCCGGCTGCCTGCAGGATTTGCATCGCGGCATTGTGTTAGGCGAAAAAACATTCGGCAAAGGTTCCGTTCAGAGCATCATTCCGCTCGAGGACGGCTCGGCGCTTCGGCTTACGACCGCGAAATATTACACACCCAGCCATAAAGTGATTCACGAGGTCGGCATCACGCCGAATGTCATTGTGCCGGTCACGGACGCGGAGGAGCGCGACATTGTTCTCAAACGCACGCCCGGCGGCATTGAAAGTCTCGGGCCGAAGGAACGCGCGGAAGTCGAGAATGCCCGAGATCCGCAGTTGGATCGCGCGCGGGATTTGCTTCGTGGCATTTTGCTTTATTCGGAAATGGATTCCAATCACGGCAATTCAAGGAACGACCGAATGGCCGCGCTCGAGGAAACCGCGCATTGAAACGGATTCGTGTGCCAAACCGATCACGAACGAGGCGACGTCCCGATTCCGG
>DASSNZ010000028.1:0-2101 GCA_035701135.1 Verrucomicrobiia bacterium | reverse complement strand
TTTGCTGCGGAATTGCCCGCGCGGGCACAATTGAGGGCGCAGCCGACCTTTTCCATTCAAACGGACAAACATGGCGCGTTGACCAGTTCAAATCTGTTCGGGATTTGCACTGTCGCCATTGTTCCGACCGGATATCCATTTTAACAACATCAAATTTGCGCGCGAATTCCCGACATTCGCGATTACGGATTCAACATCACCCGATAAAATCGGTTTGTTGTTTCCGTCGCGAGCGTGTCGGTGACGCTCATCACCGGCATGGTTGCGGTGACATTTGTCAGCGCGGCCCAGTTCGTGTTTAGAAGATTATCGGTGTATTGAATTGTGTAGTTCCGACCAAATAATGCGCGCCATGTCATTTTGATTTCATTCGCCGCGGCGCTGGCTCCAGTAAATTGCGGAGCGATGCCAGGATTCGGCGTGAAGGTAACGCCGCGAAATGCTTCGTTTGGCCCGGCGGTTGCGAGCGTTTTAACAATGGATCCCGCGCCGGTATCAATAATGGCGACGAGGCGATTCGATTCGTCTTCAGCCGTAGTCGCGTAAAGAATCGGTTTCGCTTCGCTGAAATCCACCGCAAGCCCGCGCGCGCCCGCGTTCGTCAATCCGGCAAAAGCATAACTCAATGTCCAGACATTCGAATTAAAATCCCAACGCTGAACGCCGCCGTTTCCGTCCAGCCTGTCGTCGGCAACATACGCGGTGGTGAAATCCGGACTGAACGCAAAAGCGTACGGACTGCCATCGCCGCCCTCGTCCAAAATGACATCAGCAATTGCGAGCAGGTTTGTCGGTTCGCCGGGAATCCGGCGAATGCCCGTCTCCGAACCTGAACCGGTGCTGAAGTAGAGGTCGCCGCCAATGATTTGAACAACGCGGGTATTCACGCTGGCGTTCTGCACAATAAACGGCGCGGCGTTGTTTCCAAAGTAAACCGTTCCGCTGTTGCCGCCTCCGCCCCAGAAATTATTGAACCCATCGCTTGCGGCGGAGCGAATGTTGTTCGCGGAATATTGATTGGTTGTCGTCGCCGCGAGACTGTATTTGCCGAAATGATTCACAATGCCGACTCCGCGCGGCACTTCGGCGGAGGAAGAATTGGCCAGGGAGGAAGCCAGCGCGGCGGCGTTTGAAAGGCCGATGTTGTATCCAGCGAAAACAAATGATTGCGCGTCGGCGGAAAGTGTCAGAGCGCCTTCGGAGGACGCGCTGCCGCTGATGACAAGTGCGTTCGTGCCGTCGTCCGGAATGGCGGCGCTTCCCACGAAAGTTCCGTTGGTGGCGTATTCGTCAATGAAGATGGAGTTTCCGCGTTTGTTCAGCGTTTGCGTTCCGCTTCCGAGGCGAAGCACAGCCAGATTCCCGGGTGTGAAGGCATGGTTGGTTTGCTGTGCAATCGCGAAGCTGTTGGCGGAAACTTCCCGGCCAAAATTATTTTTCAGCGTAATCGGTGAATTGCCTTGCGTGCTCAAAAATCCGGTGAACGGACCTTGGGTGTACAAACTCTGTCCGGCGCGCGGACCGCTGGTTCGCGAGCGGAAAGCGTTCACGTCCCGCGCGACATAAATGGATTTGTTCGCTGTAACGACCGTGCCGGGCCGGAATGTGAATCCAATATCGCCGCCCAGTTGCCAGCCGGAAATGTCCACAGCATAAAAATTTGTGTTTTGCAATTCGACGAATTGCTCACCCAGGTTTCCGCTGATGGGATTGAAATCCCACGACGCGATTGCAAGCGCGGCAGTCGTGGGCTGCGCGGAGGGAATGGAACTGCCATTCAACGTCGCGCCCGGATTATTGAAAAGAAAAGCGCGGCGTCCGGGAAGATAGATGGAAATGATCCGCTCGGCGTCATTTGGAAATTGGCCCAGTCCGGCGTCGCCCCAGGCCGGTCCCCACTCGGTGTAATCCAACGCGGCGTCGGATGGAGAAATGCCCGGCGGGTTCAGGTTGTTTTCATACTGGCGGATGATCGGCTCGATAACGAGCGAATTTGTTGGCGAACCGGGAGGCATGAGAATCGCATCCATCAACGTGCGCAGCCGCCGCAAATACATCTGTCGGAAATCCGGCGAATCAAAAAACAAATCGAACAGTCGGT
>DASSNZ010000027.1:0-2752 GCA_035701135.1 Verrucomicrobiia bacterium | reverse complement strand
AATTCCACATGCGTGATGTGATTGAATTTTCGGAGAAATTCAATTGCTTCCAGATTTTCGCGTCCGCCGTATTGATTCGGAATCCATTCACCTTCCTTGCGCGAGTAATCAAGATAAAGCATCGAGGCCACCGCATCCACGCGCAATCCGTCCACGTGAAATTGATCGCACCAGAACAGCGCGTTGGCGGAAAGAAAATTGCTGACTTCGTGCCGGCCGAAATTAAAAATCAGCGTGCCCCAATCCTGATGCGCGCCGCGGCGTGGATCCGCGTGCTCGTAAAGCGCCGTGCCGTCGAAATTCGCCAGCGCCCAGTCGTCGCGCGGAAAATGCGCCGGCACCCAATCAATCAAAACACCAATGTCCGCCGCGTGAAGTTCATTGATGAGATAACGAAAATCCTCCGGCGTTCCGTACCGGCTGGTTGGCGCGTAAAAACCGGTGACCTGATAACCCCAGCTTGGATAAAACGCGTGCTCGGCGACGGGCATGAATTCCACGTGCGTGAATCCCATTTGCTTCACATATTTGACGAGCGGCTCCGCGAGATCACGATAGCCGAACGATTCGCCCGCCGATTTTTTTTGCCACGAACCGATATGCACTTCGTAAATGCTCATCGGCGAACGCAACGCGTCGCGTTGCCGGCGTTTTTGCATCCACGACTCGTCGGTCCATTGAAATTTTTTTGTGTTCCACACAATCGCCGCGTTCTTGGGCGCGATCTCGAAGAAAAATCCATACGGATCCGTCTTCAGTATCAGCCGTCCGCGATGATCTTTCATTTCGAATTTGTAATGCGCGCCTTCACTCACGCCGGGAATAAAAATTTCCCAAACACCCGACGCGCCAAGCGAACGCATCATGTGAAACCGCCCGTCCCAATGGTTGAAATCCCCGACCACGCTCACCCGTTGCGCGTTCGGCGCCCAGACCGCGAAACTGGTTCCGGCCACGCCATCAATCACCCGAAGTTGCGCGCCCAGTTTTTCATAAATCCGGCGCTCATCGCCCTTGCCAAACAGATATAAATCCGATTCCCCGAGCGTCGGCAAAAACGAGTAGGCATCACGCGTGCGGCGGATATTTTTCTTGGAATCGGTGATGACCAGGTCGTACGCATACACCTGATTTGCGGCGGTCGTCTTTCCTTCGAATACGCCGGATTCATGGACTCGCGCAAGCCTGATGGACGGTTTGGTTTTTTCGTGAACAGGTTGAACTTCGATTTTCGCGGCGCCGGGAATAAATGCGCGAACGACCAGGCCGGAGTCGTCTCCCAGCGGATGCATTCCGAGCAAATGATGTGGCGCGCGCTGATTCGCCTCAACGAGGCTCCGCAATTCCTCTTGGGTCAATACCATGGTGCCTCAATGTAGCAGATAATCAAAAAACGGCATTAGAAAAGAGTCATCCGAAAACACGGAGTAACGAACCGCTCAATTTTCCGCGAAGTTGTTCCAGGCATTCCAGGAAGATGCGTTTCGACCGAAAACCCGTCTCGTGCCATACTTCGCAACTATTCGAAAACGTCGCGATAATACCATCAATTCGGCCTCTTCTTTTACCGTCAGCGTGACGCTCTTTTTCATGGTTTGCCCGTTCTTTGTTTCGTCGGAATGGACATATAATTTTCAGAAGCTCGCAGTTCGCGGAGCTGCTTTGCGATTTTTTCCAGTTTTGGACGCATTTTCAAAAGACTCGTGTGGCCTTCGATCACCGCGAGGTCCGGCCGCTCACCGCGACTCAACAGGGTTTGCCCGAAATTGACGCGGTGCCGCAGCCAGTTCAATTGCAATTGCGCTCGCCACCACCGCCTTTCCCAGGCGTCGGTACCGGCCTGATTCGATCCCTTCGCGCCGGTCTTAATCGCATGAACAAGGTCTCGTCCCTCGTCGAGCAACCCGATGAGTTGGATTCGAAATGAATCATTCAACTCCATCAGTTCTTGTTTGGCCGCAGCCTTCGCCCGGGCCACATGGTCCGGGTCCACATTAAAATTGTCGGCGAGCATGCAAAGCCCTATGCAGTCATCACCGCAAAGACGCAGACACTCCCAACGCGCGGAAAATGTCAGTGGCGTCGGATTCCCCCAGTCACTCAGCATCTGGATTTTAAGGCCGAGGTCGTGGGTCTGGAACGCCACCGCTTTGAAACCATCATCATCGGTCTCCAAATGACGAACACGCACCACGCGGGACACATGGCAGGTGTAAACGATCTCGCGGCCTCGCATGGATTCAATGCGCGGACGGAACAAATCGCGCGCCGCTTCTTTCAAGCCTGGAGTGTCGGGATGCAATTGCCAGTGACTGCGCAACTTTGCATCGATCTCCTCGCGCGCGAGTTTTTCTCCCGTGTAGTTGCCGGCAGGGCGCTTTGCCCAGCCGGATTCGGCCCAATTCTGAAGTGGATTTGAATTGCTCATGTGGCAGGTATTTAGTCAAAAGCTCAGTATGTTCATAAACTTTGCTCTAAATGTACCAAGCCGGCACGGACAAAGGTTGTCCAACGCGAAAAATGAACAAAACAGCAGTTGCTCACATCAGTCCGGGAAAACCCTCGCTCCGGTATCGAACGGCATTCCGGGTCAATTGCACTTTCCATAACTTTCCGAAACCGATCATGCTATTCATCCTACTCATTCCGGTTTGATCGGGTTGGATTCGGTTTGATCCGGCCTGATTGCAGGCTCTGAATCCGGTCCGCGGCTGTCCATCCTATACCAATCGGGCATCGAGAGGCCGTGCCG
>DASSNZ010000026.1:0-7406 GCA_035701135.1 Verrucomicrobiia bacterium | reverse complement strand
AGGGCGACACCGCGACGCCTTACACGGTGATGTTGAAATCCTACGCGAAAAAAGTCGAAGACCTTCTCGCCGAATACAAACAGGCGGCGCGCGGAAAATTAATCATCAAAAAATACGATCCCGAGCCGGATTCCGACGCCGAAGATTCGGCGCGTTTGGACGGCGTGGAGGAACAAACGTTGCCGACCGGCGAGAAATTTTATCTCGGCCTCGCGGTTTCGCTGCTGGATTCCAAGGACGCGATTCCGTTTCTCTCGCCCGACCGCGAGCGCGAAATGGAATACGATATTTCCCGCGCGATTTCACGCGTTGTCACTCCCGAGAAACCCGTCATCGGCGTGATGAGCGCGCTGCCTGTTTTCGGAACGCAACCCAATCCCATGATGGCGCAAATGGGACGTCAGCCGCAGAGCGAACCGCAGTGGACGCTCATCAGCGAATTGAAAAGTGATTACACGGTGAAACAGATCGAGATGACCGCAGACAAAATTGACGACGACGTCAACGTGCTTCTCGTAATCCATCCGAGCGGCATTTCCGATGAAACGCAATACGCGATTGATCAGTTCGTGATGCGCGGCGGAAAACTCATCGCGTTTCTCGATCCGCAATCCATCGTCGGCAGCCGCAGCCAGAATCCCATGATGGGCGGAGGAATGAACCAGAGCAGTTCGTCGCTCGACAAATTGCTCAAGGCATGGGGACTGCAATTTGACACCAGCAAAGTCGTCGCGGACCGCACGTTCCAAATGCAGGTTGGCGGCCAGGGCGAAGCGCCATCGGAACGTCCCGCGTGGCTCATGCTCAATTCGCAAGGCATCAACGCCGCCGACATCGTTACCGGCGACCTGGACAATATCTGGTATTTTTCCGGCGGCGCCTTCACCGGCACGCCCGTGGCGGGACTTAAAGAATCCGTCCTGCTGAAAAGCTCCAAGGATTCGCAACTCGTCGAGGGAATGCTCGCGAATTTCGGCGGCGACAGCATTTTGAAAGATTTCAAACCCTCGGGAATTCAATACGCGCTCGCCGTCCGTTTGACCGGGAAATTTAAAACCGCGTTTCCAGACGGAAAACCGGTTGGGAAAAAAGCGGACGACGCGGACAAAAAATCGGACGCTAAATCCGCCGAAAAAACACCGGACAATTCGCTCAAGGAAACCAAAACCGAGAACGCGGTGATTCTCGTCGGCGACGCCGACATGCTGAACGACCAGTTCACGCTGCGCAGAATCAATACGCCGTTCGGCACGATGGAACAGCCGATGAACGCGAATTTGAATCTTACGCAGAACGCGGTCGAACAATTCTCCGGCGACAACAACCTGATCGCCGTCCGCAGCCGCGCCGTGATCAATCGTCCATTCACGCGCGTCAAGGAAATGCAGGCCAGCGCCGAAGCGAAATACATGGCGGAAATCAAGGACCTTCAGGAAAGCCGCGATGAAACGATGAATCGTCTGAACGAACTGCAGCAGCAGAAAAATCAGAATCAGCGTTTTATTTTATCGCCCGAACAACAGGCGGAAATTGAAAATCTTCAGAAAAAGGAAGGCGAAATCGGACGCAAACTCCGGCAGGTAAATAAAGATCTCCGGCGCGACGTCGTTTCGCTCCAGCGCAAAATTCAGTGGATGAACATCGCGGCCATGCCAATTGCCGTCAGTCTGGTGGGAATTGTCCTGGCCGTTTACAAACGCAAACGCACTTCGGCAAAATGAATCTGAAACAACTCGTCATTCTCATCGTTCTGGTCGTGATTCTTGGCGGCGCGGGCCTTGCCATTTATCACAAACAAAACGCCGCGCAATCCGCCGGCAATTCCGATCTCGGAAAAAAAGTCCTGCCGAATTTTCCGATCAATGACGTTTCGGAAATTTCCATTCAGCACGACACCAATGTCGTTCACCTTGCGCGGAAAAATGATTTGTGGCGCGTCGCCGAGCGCCATGATTATCCCGCGAATTTTTCGCAGATCAGCGGATTTCTCATCAAGGCGCGCGATCTGAAAGCGGTGCAAACCGAGGAAGTCGGCGCATCGCAATTGCCGCGCCTGCAACTGGCGACCGGTCACGGAACCAATTCTCCGACCGAAGTGAAATTCACCGGCGCGAATGACAAAGCCATCGCGACTTTGTTGCTCGGCAAAATGCACATGAACACACGCGGCGCGGGCGGCGACGGTCCCGGCTGGCCGGATGGACGCTACGTGAAATCCGCAGCCGCGCCGGATGTCTCCGTCATTTCCGAAACGTTCGAAAATATTGAGCCGAAGCCGGAGCAATGGCTGGACAAGGATTTCATCAAGGTGGAAAAAGCGCGTTCGATAGAGGTCAATTTTCCGGTCGAAACGAATTCGTGGAAACTGACGCGCGAATCGGAATCGGGAACCTGGAAACTTGCTGACGCAAAAGGCGATGAGAAATTGGATTCGTCGAAAATCTCCGGTCTTTCCAATCCGCTGAGTTCGCCGACGTTCAATGACGTCGCGTTCGGCGATCAATTGGAAAAACACGGGACGAACCAGCCGACGGTTATCAAAATCGAAACATTCGACGGCTTCAATTACACCGTGAATGTCGGCTCAAAAACGAACGAGGATTATCCGATTACCGTCGCCGTCATCGCGGATTTGCAGAAGGAACGCACGCCCGGCAAAGACGAAAAACCGGAAGACAAAGCAAAGCTCGACAAGGAATTTCAGGCGCAACAACAGAAGCTCGCGGACAAACTGAAACAGGAACAGGGTTTTCAAAACTGGACTTATCTTGTGTCAAGCTGGACGATGGATCCGCTGCTGAAAGAACGCTCGCAATTGCTCGAAGAGAAAAAAGAATCTGCGGAAAACGAATCGAAAACAAATTCGGTCAGCAACGTCAGCGAACCGAAACTGGAAAATCCGCCGCTGCCCGCGGTGAAACAGAAATGAAGTTTCTTGTCCCGCGCAGAAACTCAGTTCGATTTGGAGTTTAACCACGGATGAACACGGATGGACACGGATTCCGGACGTATGGAATTGAAAATTGCGACGAAAAGCCCGTTCGTATTTGCGGTTTTCGAACGCGAGCCACTGATCAATATAATGCGTTCCGTTTCCGGCCCAATTCCTTCATCAACTGATTCAGCGGCAGAGTGTTCATCACGTCGCTTTTCGTCAGCCAGCCTTTTCGTGCCACTTCCGCGCCGAGACGCAAAAATCCCGCGTGCTCGAAACGATGCGCGTCGCAGTTGATCACGCATTTCACGCCTTTGCTTTTCGCGTACGGCCAGTGACGCCAATCCATGTCGAGCCGGTCCGGCGACGCGTTTAATTCAATCCACGTTCCCGTCGCCGCGCACGCGTCAATGATCTCGCGCATGTTCATTTTTTGCGGTTCGCGTTCGAGCAGCAATCGTCCGGTGAGATGCCCGAGAATATGAACGAATTTATTTTCGACCGCGCGAAGAATGCGTTTCGTGTTTTGCGCTTCGTCCAACGCCAGCCGCTGATGCGCGCTGGCGACAACGACATCCAATTCCGCCAGCAGATCGTCGGGAAAATCCAGTTTGCCTTCCGCGAGAATATCCACTTCCGCGCCCGTGAGCAGCCGGAAATCAATCCCCTCATCCGCCAATCGCCGGTTGATCGCGCGCACTTCCTGGATCTGTTTTCGGACGCGCGCGGCGTCGAGTCCGTTCGCCTGAACCGACGATTTGGAATGGTCCGTGATCGCCCAATACGCCAAACCCAATTCGCGCATCGCCGTCGCGATTTGCTCAAGCGTCATGTGTCCGTCGCTCCAGGTGGAATGATTGTGCAGCGAGCCTTTCAGATCGCTCCACTCGATAAGTCGCGGGATTGGCGACGTTTCCGCGAGGGCGATTTCTCCCATGTCTTCGCGCATTTCGGGCGGAACAAAATGCAGCCCGAGTTTTTCGAAAATTTCCTCCTCCGTCTCGCACGACACAAGCCATTTTGCGTCGCGCGTTTCCTCTTTGGAACGAAACAATCCGTATTCGTTCAGTCGCAAACCGCGTTCAATCGCGCGCTGGCGCAAAATAATATTATGCTCCTTGCTTCCGGTGAAATACATCAGCGCGAACGGAAATTCCGCGTCGCTCACCACGCGCAAATCCGCTTGAATGCCGCGTTCCAGCAGCACGGCCGCTTTCGTTTCGCCTTTCGCAATCACATTCAAAACGCCCGGCTGCTTCGTAAAAAATTCGATGATCTCCAGCGGACGTTTCGATGAAACCAGCAGGTCAATGTCGCCGACGATTTCTTTGCAACGCCGCAAACTTCCCGCCGCGCCGCAGCGAATCACGTCGGGATGCGCGCGAAAATTTTCGAGAATCGGCTCAGCGACGAGGAGCGCGTCGTGCAGCAAATGTTTCGAAGCGTAGGAGCGCCGGCGGTTGATGCCTTCGCAAATATTCACCGCGGTTTTTGCGCCGAAACCTTTGAGCGCGGCAACGCGCCCGTCCTGGCACGCGGCTTCGAGTTGCTCGATGGATTCGATCCCAAGCTCGTCGTGAAGCGTTTTGATTTTCTTCGGGCCGACGCCGGGAATTTCCAGCATCGCGAGCAAACCCGGCGGGACGGACGCTTTCAGATTTTCATAGTAAGGGAGCTTTCCGGTCGAGACGAGTTCGCTGATTTTTTTCTGAAGCGCCTCGCCGATTCCTTTGATTTCGCCAAGGCGATTTTCCGCGACCAGCTTCGCGAGCGGTTCGTTGCTCATCTCGATTGCGCGCGCGGCATTGAAGTAAGCGCGCGTTTTGAACGGATTTTCGCCTTTCAATTCCAGCAGCGTTCCAATGCCGGTTAAAATTTCCGCCACGCGATCTTTGTCCATGTCGGAAATATTGAGTCGCGCGCGGCGAAACGGAAGCGGAAAAGGTCATTGGCCGCCGTGAAAAAATTTATGGTTCCGAATGAACTCACGGCAATTGCAACAGATAAAAACCGGCGGAATTCTCCGCGCCGATGGAATTGGTGAACGAGAATTGGCCGGCGGAATCGAAACGGTTTGTCGCGACGCGGGTCCATTCGTTCAGCGGGAGCGCGAGATTGGTCGAGCCTAACAGATAGTAGAATTGATTTGGCGCGCCGCCGGAACCGCTGAATTCCACCTGGCCGTTGGCCAAAACGGATTGATTGATTTTCGGCAGGACAGTCGTCGCCGCGATTGGACCGGCATAAACAGAATTCCCGGCGTTATTCGCGGACCGGACGCGATAATAGAAAGTCGCGCCCGGAGGAAGGTCCGTGTCGGAATAGTTCGTCACGTTCGTGGGCAACGCGGCAATCAAAGTGAACGTCACGTTATCCGAAGAGCGTTCGACGAGAAAATTTACTTCGTTGGTTGAATTATCCGTCCAGGCCAGATTGATCTGCCCGCCGTTTTCGGCAGTCGCGGAAAGATTCGACGGCGCGCCCGGAATTGCCGGTCCGGTGTTGGGAATGTCCAGTTCAACGGCGTCATACGCGCAGCCCGGACTGAGAAATCCGCTGCCGGACGAACCGCTGATAACGGTGAGTTGAAGCGTATTTTCTCCGGCGACAAGCGCGCTCGCGGGAACATTGAAGGTATAAAGCGCGTTGTTGCCGCGATACGTGCCAACCGTCAGGCTGCGGCTTTTCGGCTGGCTCGAAGGATTGGGATTGGACGGCATCCATGAGTTCACAGTCGGTTTTGGTCTTCCGCCCGCATACGCGCAAGTAATTCCCACGCGCAAGGTCAGATTCTGAATCTGGTTCGCAGCCAGATTGAAATGGATTGTTATCGGATTGTTGACATCTTTCCACGAAGCCATCGGAAAATTTTCGTTGAAACTGGTTCCGACAAAAAAATCTCCCGGCGTCCACGAACTCATCCGCGGGTCGGACGGATGCATTGAAATAATTTTGTCCGCGTTCAGAAATCCCGCCGGCGTGCCGTCCCATTCGCCGATTTTGAAAATGTAATTGGGCGCGGTCTCCGTTGAAACCAGGTTCAGGCGATTCGTTTGGCCCGCAACGACCGTGACGGAATCCGCGGCGACGGCGAGTTCGCCTTTGTAAAGTGTCACGTCGTAAATTCCCGGTTTCATCAGCGGCGTGGAATAGGTTCCGTTGGTTGAAACGACCGCCCAATATTGCGCGATGGAATTGGCGAAACCGACAACGCCCTGAAACCCGGCGGGAATTCCCGAAACGACTCCCGCAACCGCGCCGCGATTCGACGCCGAAACCCAGCCCATCAAATTCAATCCGCCGGTCTCGATCCAGGAATAATCCAGCGGCAAAACCGGCGGCGCGCCCGTCGTAAAAACCAGCGCGTACGGCCCATGCAAAACGCCGTTGCGATTCGCCTCGGTCTGGTTGTGGCCCGAATTCATGTAATTGTAAATTTCCTGGTCGCCGCCGCATTGATTTTCGATGTCGCGAAAAAACGGCCCGCCCGAGCTGCTTTCGCGCGGATTATCAAAAACCATCCACACGCCCACGTTCGCGCCGGTCGCGCCGCAATAAGTCAAATCCATCGCGCGCTCTTTTCCGCGCGTCGCATCATCGCCGTAATATTTAGAGCGCGTTGTGCCGTCGGATTTTCCAAACACATCGGAACTTTCGATCGCGGTTGCGTTGCGAATATCGGAAGGAACCGGGCCGCTGGAAAGTTTGGCGGATTGCAGCCGCGTGATCCATCGCAGTTCGCCGACGGAAGGTTCGGCCGTCGCGTACGTCGCCATGTAAATCGTATCAGCGCCGTTTCGCACCATGAGATAATGCGTGAGCGAACTCACAACGCCGTTGGTGGCATCGGTCGTGATGGTGATTTTAATGTAGTTCGTGCCGAACGTCGTGGCGGTGACGGTCGTGTCCGAGCCAAGACCGGAGGCGATCTGCGAACGTTTGTCGGTGGCCTGATATTCCACGCCGTTGAACACGAGCGAATTGATGTCGCCGCTGGATTGGCTGACTTTGAAAACCAGTCCCGCGCCGGTATCCACAACGTAATTTCCGCCGCTGCTGATTACGCCGAACGCGCCGAACAATCGAATTGGAATTACCAGCGCGGTGAAAAAAATAATTTTCCACAATGGAAAAAGCCCGGGCGTGTTTTTGCGCCTGACGCAACCGACGCGCTGCGGAGAAATTGCGACTCGCTGAAAATCCATGATGATTTTGTAACAGAGCGCGCCGAAAAATGAATCACCAGAATAGTGGATGATAAGGCGGGCAAAGGATTATGCGCCCCTACCGAAAAAAATGAATTGCCGATTTTCCGTTCATTCGGTGTTCAGCGTTCGATTCTGAATATCCGGCGTTCTCAATTGCGACTCTTCCGGTTCTCCGAAATCTTTTGACTCACCTGACGGCTGAGCTATTCTTGCCCTTCGTTTTTTTGAACCACGAAAGGACGCGGAAAATGCGGATTCGGAAA
>DASSNZ010000025.1:0-17293 GCA_035701135.1 Verrucomicrobiia bacterium | reverse complement strand
AAATTGAAGGTTCGAGTCCGCAGAACCAATTTTCGCTCCGGTCGTCGTTGGATCTGCCCCGCGGAGTCTCGCTTGATGCGGCGCTCCGGTACATGGATAATCTACCTACATTTCATATCGGGAGTTATTTTGAACTGGACGCGCGGATCGGATGGCAAATCTCGAAAAATCTCGAGTTGTCCATCGTCGGACAAAATCTTTTGCATGATCGCCATGCTGAGTTCGGCCCATCCTATATCAACACGCAAAACGGGAGCATCTCGGAAATCCCGCGCACAATTTACGGGAAGATCTCGTGGCGGTTTTGAACCCGAACGCAATCAGCCCGCGTTCACGCAGTTATCGAAGAGACCGGTTGTTTTAAGTCTCATGAATTTAAAAATCATGGCAGTTGTGATGCTAAATCTGATTTCCGCGACAGCGTTTTTTCCTTCGTCCGCCGGGGCGCAGGAATCCGTCCCTTCGGAATATCAGATCAAGGCCGCCTTTCTGTTCAACTTCGCGCGATTCGTCGAATGGCCGCCCGCGGTATTTCCATCTTCCAATTCGGATTTCGTCATCGGCGTGTTTGGCCAGAATCCGTTTGACGGCGACCTCGAAAAAGCGGTTCACGGCAAAAGCATCAACGGTCATCCATTTGTCGTGAAACATTTCACCAGCACGGCTGAATTGAAAAATTGCCAGATTCTGTTCATCGGCGGTTCGGAGCGAAAACGCTTCGGCGAAATTCTTGGAGCCGTGAAAGGCGCGCCGGTCCTCCTGGTAAGCGACGACAAAACCAGCCAGTTCATCGAATCCGGCGGGATAATCAATTTTATTATCGAAGACCAGAAAGTGCATTTCGAAATCAACAACGCCGCCGCGCGAAAGGCCAATCTTAAAATCAGCTCGAAACTGCTCACGCTCGCCAAACGGGTCGGAGAAAACGCCCCGTAACAGCACATGCGCGATTTATCCATCAAACGAAAACTGACGCTGATCACCATGACGGTGAGCACCGTCGCGTTGCTGCTTGTCACGGCGGGATTCGTCACGTACGAAATGGCGGCGCTTCGGCAGTCGTTGCTGGAAAATCTCACCGCGCAATCGCAAATGATCGCCGGAAACAGCACGGCGCCGCTGACGTTCGAAGACGCAAAAGCCGAAACGGAATATCTCAAAAATCTGAGCGCCGACCAATACATTGAAACGGCCGGCGTTTACGACAAGGAAGGGAATCTCTTCGCTTCCTACTCGGCCTCTGGAATTGATTCTTCCAAGGCTTTGCCGTCCCATCCGAAACTCTCCGGCGTTGAGTTCGATTGGAAAAACAATTCCATCGTAATTTTCCAGCCCATCGTGCATGGCAACGAATTTTTTGGAACCGTGTACCTGCGCTCCAGCATGGACCAGATGTTCGCGCGCCTGAAACAATACGCATGGACGTTCGGCGTTTTTCTCGTGCTCTCGTGGATCATCACCTATTTTCTGTCCTCGCGTTTGCAACGGATTATTTCCCGGCCGATTTCCCATCTTGTCCAAACCGCCAAAACCGTTTCCGTGGAAAAAAATTATTCCATCCGCGCGCAGAAATATGCCAACGACGAATTGGGCCAACTCATCGAAGGCTTCAATGAAATGCTTGCGGAAATCCAGCGGCGCGACGGCGCGTTGCAGAGCGCCAATGACGGATTGGAAAAACGCGTTCAAGAGCGCACTCGCGATCTGCAATCCCAGATCCAGGAGCGAAGACGTGCCGAAACCGCTCTGCAGGACCAGTTCGCGCGCATCAGTCTGCTCAATCAAATCACGCGCGCGATTTCCGAACGGCAGGACCTGGAAAGCATTCTCTACGTGGTTTTGCGCCAGTTGGAAGATCACCTTTCCGCCGACCTCGGCGTGGTTTGTCTTTTTGATCCTGCCGCCGACACATTCAATGTCGCGGCTGTGCGCCTGAAAAATTCCATGCTCACGCCGAAGCTCGATCTGCGCGAGGGAATGGTGCTGACGATGGAACAGACCGGGCTGGCTGATTGCAAAAAATTCAAAAACGTAAACATCCCGGACACGGTCAGGAATCCCGCGTTGCTTTGCGAAAAGTTCGCCGGCGCCGGCGTGCGTTCGGCGTTTGCCTTGCCGCTGATGGTTGAAAACAAATTGTTCGCCGTACTCATCGTCGGACGTCTGAACGCCGACGGCATCAGCGACAGCGAACGCGAATTTCTGGGCAACCTCAGCGAACACGTCGCACTCGCGGCGCATCAGGCGCGTCTGCACACGGAATTGGAACAGGCCTACAATGATCTCCGCCGGACCCAACATACGGTGATGCAGCAGGAACGGCTCAAGGCGCTCGGCCAGATGGCAAGCGGCATTGCGCACGACATTAATAACGCGCTGTCGCCCATTGTCGGCTTTTCCGATCTGCTGACGCGCGGCGAAAACGGCCTGAGTTTGAATGGAAAAAAATATCTCGATTACATCCGCACCGCCGGTGAAGACATCGCGCATATTGTCGCGCGTTTGCGCGAGTTTTATCGCCGCCGCGACGAAGGCGAATCCGCGCAGGTGATCAATCTGAACAGCATTGTCAAACAGGTCATTGACATGACGCGTCCGCGCTGGCGCGATATTCCGCAGGGCCGCGGGATCATGGTCGAAATGCGCGAGGAACTGGATCCTGAAATTCCCGAGATGATGGGCATTCAGAGCGAAATTCGCGAAGCGCTGACGAATCTGATTATCAACGCGACCGACGCGATTCCGACCGGCGGCAGCATCACTGTCCGCACACGGCTTGTTTCGCGGGAATCCGCCTCGGAAAACGAAGTTCAGTCGGACATTATTTTGGAAGTCGCGGACACGGGAATCGGCATGGACGAACAAACGCTGAAGCATTGTCTTGAGCCGTTTTTTTCGACGAAAGGCAAACGCGGCACCGGCCTTGGCCTTGCGATGGTTTACGGCGTGATGGAACGGCACGAAGGAAAAATCGAAGTCGAAAGCGTGCTGGGCCAGGGCACTTTGATGCGCCTGATTTTTCCGGTTCGAAAACTTGCCAATGAAAAAAAGAGCGATGACGATTTCGAAACCGTTTTGAATCCGCTTCGCATTTTGTGCATAGACGACGAGCCGCTGCTGCGCGAATTGCTGAAAGAACTGCTTCATCGCGACGGGCATTCGGTGGAAATCGCGGACAACGGCCAGACCGGCGTCAATCTGTTCCGCGCCTCCGCTGCGCAAGGCGAGCCGTTCGATGTTGTCATTACGGATCTCGGAATGCCTTATTTCGACGGCCGCCAGGTTGCCAAAGTCGTGAAACGCGAATCGCCGCTCACGCCCGTCATCATGTTGACCGGCTGGGGCGCGTTTATGAAGGAAGACGGCGAAAAACCGGCGCAGGTGGACGGCGTGATCAGCAAACCGCCGCGTTCCGAGGACATTCGACAGGCGCTTCGAAAACTGGTTTATGATCAGGATGGTTTTGCCAAAAAATCCGCGCGTCAGGAAACGCCCGCGACGCTGGCGGTTTAAAAACCGTCGCGCGTTGACTTGAACTGAGGCCGCAGCCATATTCGCTTTATGGACTTCGATATTTCAAACGTCCTCGATCACTGGGATTACAAACCCGGTTGCGTTGTCGTTAGAAAGTTCAATGGCAACGACGGCAAGGAGAAAATTCAGTTGCGCGTTGATCTCGGTTTGCTCCAGATGAACGCCGAAGGGCGGCCCGACGGCAAACAGCCTTTCGGCCATCCGTCGCTTCTGGAATTTTATCAGGCCAAACTTTCCAAACACACGGCGTCGGCCGGCGAAAACGCCGAAGAATTTAAACTCACGCCGGAAGATTGCGCCAGGCTTCAGTTGGAAGCGCTGCAATATCATCATCGCTACATTTGCCTGCTGCAATTAAACGATTACGCCGGCGTCATTCGCGACACCGAACGCAATCTCAGCGTTTTTAATTTCGTCGGCGAACACGCGGAAACCGAGGAACTCGGCTGGTCGCTCCGCCAGTTCCAGCCGCAACTGCTGATGATTCGCACCCGCGCGCGCGCGATGAAATCGCTCGACGACGGCAATTTCGCCGAAGGCATTGAACAAATCGAGCGGGGCATCGAGGAAATCCGCGAGTTCTATCGCGAAAATGGCCGGGGCGAATTCGCCGAACAAAGCGGTGAATTGCAGTCGCTCGAAGCCTGGCTCGGTGAAGTCCGGGCCAATCGCCCGCTTTCCGCCCGAGAAAAACTCGAGCAGGCGCTCAGCGACGCCGTGCAATCCGAGGATTACGAAAAAGCCGCGAAAGTTCGCGACGCAATCCGCAAGCTCGAGGAAAAATAATTCATGTCGCTCCAGGATCGTCTTTCCGAGGAACTGAAATCCGCGATGCTTGCCAAAGACGCGGAGCGGCTCGGCGCGTTGCGATTGCTTAAATCCGCAATCGGTTACGCGCAGATCGAGCGCAAAACGGACAGTTTGTCGGATGCCGATTTTATTTTCATCGTTCAAAAGGAAGCCATAAAACGGCGCGATTCCATTGAGCAATATCAAAACGGTGGACGCCCTGAACTTGCCGAAAAAGAGAAAAGCGAACTCGCGGTTCTCGAAACGTTTTTGCCCAAACCGCTCTCACCCGGTGAAGTGGAACATTTGGTGAAAACGACGATCCAGGAAACCGGCGCAAAAAGCAAAAAAGACATGGGCATGGTGATGAAAGCGGTTCAGGCAAAAGCCGCCGGCCGCGCCGATGGAAAAACAATCAGCGCGCTCGTCGGAAAATTTCTGCCGTAAGTTGGAGCCGTTTCCGAAAAAAGCAGGCGATTCGCATCCCACAGATTCTTCCTTAATATCAGCACGTCACTCAGAAAACCTTGTTAATGATCTTGTGAATAACACCTGAACAGGCGGTGAAAAGAGGTGGACAATTTTTTCTAGTGTATCGTTGAATCCAAACCCAGTATGGTAACGCAATAAAACGATTTAAAATGCCTACTGAAGAACGAGTCCTTTGCTTTGAACGCTGCCTCCTGGAAGAACTGGGCCTGTTTCAAGGTCTCAGTTTGGATGTGGACCGCTACCTGCCTGTCATCACTTCTCCTTCCAACATTGTTTATCTGAACAGAAGCGAGGCGGAAAATGATAAACGCTACAAACAGCTCATCCCATACGTGCTGATTATCTGCGGTGATAAAATTTTGCGCTACCGGCGCGGCAAAGGTGGTGGAGAAACCCGATTGCACGGATTGTTTTCAGTGGGAATAGGCGGACACATTTCCGAAGAAGATAACGGGCTGTTCTCAAAAGGACACGGCTATCATGATGGAATGCGCCGCGAATTAATGGAAGAAGTCGCCATCGAAAATTTCAAAGATGTTGCGGTGGCAGTGATCAACGACGATGCCACGGAAGTTGGGTACGTTCACTTGGGTGTGGTCCATGTAGTAAACGTGCCTTACGAAAAAATCGTGGGAAGGCGCAGTGGAATCGTCAGTCCAGAGTTTGTCTCCATAAACGACGCCATAAAAGATGCTTCGGCTTATGAATCATGGTCCCGGTTCTGTCTGGAAAAACTGGATGTCCTGATTGCAAATGCGGTGCCGCCAGAAATTCCCGTTGCAGAACGATTTGCGAGTTAGCAGTTTCATCTGCAAAAATTGTGAGCACCTTAAAAAAATTCGAGTTCTTGGCTGAACACAATCCGGTCGCTCCAGATCGCGCTCTGACCGGAGAGTTTGCGTTGACTGGTTTGTCATCCGAGGTGGGAAGGTTGAGGAAACTTTGTCAGAAAACAACGAGTTCTGATTCAAAAGCAGCGTTTGAGCATTCCACGGCAATGATTCTCTGGTATCTCGCAAATCTTAGCCGGGACTTGAATTTCGACTTTGAACGATCTGTCGAAAATGGACTTGCCGTAGTTTCGTCAGAATTTGAAAGGAGAGGCTAGTCTAATGGGCGTTGTTGATCTCAGTGGAAGACTTACAGCCGACCAAGAGGCATACGTGAAGTATGCATTTTCGTCAGAAAGTTTAATTTTTATTTCTGATGCCGAGCGCGTCCGAGAGTGAAAATAACTTCTCGCGGGCGCACTCCGATCAAATCCGCAATCTGCTCCCGAGCGGTTTCAATTACCGATTTCAACTTTGATCCAAATCTGTCGCTGCTGGACGGATTGCCCCATTCGGAAGTGAAGAAAGGCAGCATCGTTTCCAGAACTTCCGGCGCGACCGGCGTTGTGGCATTATGGTCGAAATAGATCACAGTTATCTCAGTCGCATCTTACTTGGCGCGACAAATCACAAATTCAAACTGTTGAAACAGAGGAATGGATCATTTTGCTGGCTGTGATTTACACGAACTTTGCTGTGCCCACTCATTTTTTCATTCATTGACGGACTGGAATTTCGAGGGATATTTTTTTCCGCAACAACGTTGGAGACAACACTATGAAATTGACCTACTACGGGCATTCCTGTTTCTCGGTCGCGGTGAATGGACGCGCGCTGCTTTTCGATCCGTTCATCACGCCGAACAAACTCGCCAGTTCCATTGACATAAACAAAATTCCCGCCGATTACATTTTTATCACGCACGGACATCAGGATCATCTCGCGGACGCGGCGGCGATCGCCAAACGCACGGGCGCGACGGTCATTTCAAATTTTGAAGTCGGCAACTGGCTTGGAAAACAAGGACTGAAACAAATGCAACCGATGAATCATGGCGGTTCCTTTCGCTCGGAATTTGGTCGCGTCAAATACGTGAACGCGATTCATTCCAGCAGCCTTCCCGACGGCACGTACGGCGGAAATCCTGGCGGGTTTGTCGTCGAGAGCGGCGAGGGAAATTTCTATTATTCGGGCGACACCGCGCTGACGATGGACATGAAATTGATCGGCGAAGCGACGAAACTGAAATTCGCCGTGTTGTGCATCGGCGATCATTTTACAATGGGAATCGAGGACGCAATTCGCGCCGCAAACATGGTGAACTGCAACGAAATTGTCGGCGCGCATTACGACACTTTTCCGCCCATCAAAATCAATCATGAGGAAGCGATGGAAAAATTCGGCGCTGCCGGAAAACGTCTTTATCTGCTCAAGCCCGGCGAATCACACGATTTCTGAAGCGGAAACAATTCAGCAGAATTCAACGCAAAGGCGCAAAGAAGTCAGGACGCAAAGCGGATTGCAGAAACTGAATCAGATTTGCACTCACGGATTGATGATGCCAAGGAGGCATCTTGAAAAAATTCAAACCCCTTGCGCCTTTGCGTTAAAACAAGACCTCGTCAGCGATTTTCAAACATCCTTTCGCGGGAACAGCGGCGCGGGTTCGCCGATGGAATGGCCGCCGGATAATTTCCCCCAGGCCGCATCCGCGAATTTATCAGGTTCCCCGGACAGGCCGAGTTGTGAAAAAATCTTCGCGGCGGTTCCCGGCAAAAACGGCCAGAGCAGAATCGCGAGAATCCGGCAAATCTCCGTCAGGTTGTAAAGCACTTCATCGAGACGTTTCGATTGCGCCGGATCTTTGGCGAGTTTGAAAGGCGCGGTCTGGTCCACGTATTGATTTGCGCGTGTGATCAGTGACCAGATGGTTTGCAAAGCGGATTGGAGTTCGTTGCCTTCCAGTTGTGATCGCGTTTTCGAAATTGCGTTTTCGACGTCGGCTTTCAATTCATCCGAACGATCCGGCACAATGCCGGTTCGATACCGTTTAAGCATGGAAAGCGAGCGGTTGACGAGATTTCCGAGTCCATTGGCGAGTTCGGATTGGTAACGCGCTTTGAATCCGGCATCCGTCCAGTTGCCATCGGGTCCAATATCCAATTCACGCAGCGAATAAAACCGGAACGCGTCCACGCCCCATTCGTCAATCACTCCAACCGGGTCCACGACGTTTCCGGTGGTTTTGCTCATGCGTTGTCCGTCTTTTTGCCACCAGCCGTGAACGAGAATTTTTTTCGGCAGCGGCAATCCGAGCGCCTTGAGCATGATCGGCCAATACACGGCGTGAAATTTCAGAATGTCTTTTCCGATCACGTGAACGTCCGCCGGCCAGAGGGGAAGTTCCGAATTTTGAGTTTTGAGTTTTGAGTTGGAAAGCGCGGACAAAACCGTTTCGTCGCCGTGCGCGGCGGGAATGCTGATGTAATTCACCAGCGCGTCGAACCAGACGTAAGTCACATAATTCGTGTCAAACGGCAGCGAAATTCCCCAGTTCAAACGCGAGACCGGGCGGCTGATGCACAAGTCCTCCAATGTGTTGTTTTTCAAAAAGCCTAACACTTCGTTGCGGCGATAATCCGGTTGGACGAATCCGGGATTGCTCTCGATGTAATCAATCAGCCATTGCTGCTGGTCTTTGAGTTTGAAAAAATAATTTTCCTCCTTCAGTTCGACGACTTCGCCGTACGCGGGATCGAATGTTCCGTCGGGCAGGCGATCTTTTTCGGTCAGAAATGTTTCCTCACGCGTCGAGTAATAACCTTGATATATTTTTTTGTAAATGTGACCGGCGGCGTTCACTTTTGCGAGACTCGCCTGAACCGCCGCTTTGTGGCGCGGTTCGGTGGTGCGGACAAAATCGTCATTGATCAGATTCAATTTCGCGGCGAACGCTTTCCAGATCGCGGCGAGTTCATCGCAATAAACCTGCGCGCTTTTTCCCTGCGCGGCGGCGGCCTGTTCGACTTTTTGCCCGTGTTCATCAAGGCCGGTCAGAAAAAAAACTTCGTGGCCGAGACTGCGCCGGGCGCGTGCGATCACGTCGGCGATTACCTTTTCATACGCGTGGCCGAGATGCGGCTGGCCGTTGACGTAATCAATCGCGGTTGTGACGTAAAATCGCTTGCTCATGCGCCATCAGTTTGGCCGACGCCACACGGCTTGGCAACTGCGAGTGAAATGATGCCGGTTTGCGCGACGGCATCCGTGGATGTCATTCGGGAGGTTTGGTTTTTAAGTTCGAAACTTTCGGCGTTAGCAGATTCGCCCGATCATTTTGTCGTGCCGCGGGAATTTTCGGGAAAAATTTTTGAAACGCCGCATCGTTGTAATGAAGCGCCGCGCGGCGCGCGACTGAAAAGAAAGACGGACTCGAAGGCCGCGATGTGTAAGGCCATTTTTTTACGTCAAGCGCGAATGGCGCGAGATATTCCAGCGCTTTGCGAATGCTGCGTCCATCGGCGGTCTGGAAATTCCACAGATCCACTCCGACGCGTTCTCCCAAATCCGCGAGATCCATCAGGCCGGTGAGATTTTGGATGCTGTAACCCCAGGCATTGGTGCGCGCGAGTTCGAGCGGCTGGCGTCCATCCGGCTGGATTTGCAGCGCAATGCGTTTTGATTTTGCGGTTTCGAGAATTTCTTTGGCGAGATCGGTTTTGCCGAGAAACAGAGCGAAGCTCACGGCCTGAACATCGTAATACGTTCCGTGATTGTTTTTATTCGCGGATTCCTTGCGGCCCAATTTGCTTTCGCGCATCCATTGCAGGAATTTGGAAAACCAATCTTCCAGCCCGCGCTGGTCGGCTGTGGTCCACGATTTCGAGCCGGCCAGCAAACCCGCCGCGTCCACGACGCGCGTCAGCCCGCGCGATTCGATGAGGCCGTAGCTGCGGCCGGTGGAAATTCCAGGAACACCCTGGGCGAATTGGAAATTTGGATTCATGCGCGTGGCCGGATCGAGAAACCAGGCGCGAATCAATTTTGCCGCTTTTTCCGCGCACGCTTCATCGCCGGTGAAATAAAAATTCAGCGCGAGCGTTTCGGTTACATTTCCGATTTTTCCGATGCTTCGGTGATCGGAAATTTTATTGATCTCGGGATTGCGTTTGCCGTCGTGCCGGACGTAGGGCAATCCGTTCGAAGTGTCGGGATTTGGCCAGAAATACGGCGCCTGGCTGAGGTAATCGTGCTTGTCGCCGCCGGGCGGCACGGCATTTTTGAACATGACGGAAAACGGACCGGCATTCAGGGCGTCGTCCGCCTCGCGTTTCAATTCCGCGAGCGCGGCGGAAAATGTGTTGTCGCCCGATTGGATTTTCGCGCGCGTGACGGCGAGTTGATTTGGGTTCAACAGAAAAACGCGAGGCGTGTTTGCCGCAAGGAGCGGAGCGGCGGCGATGAGAAAAACAGAAAGGATCAATTTCAGGATAGTTGACATGCGCGAGGAGAATCTTTCGGATTTCAGGACGGATATTTCAGAAATTAAATGGCATTCAAACGACGGCGATTCACGCAAATACGGTTCGCATGACTTATTTTGTTGAATAAACAATAGCAAGTGAAACACCGGCGCGAGTCGAACATTTGTTTTTACCTTTTGGTTTCGGTTCTCTGGGGTATCAAACCCGCTTGATGCTTCCCGCGTTTTCCGATAACAAAACCGCGTGCATCGGTTCCAACGATGGCTTTTTATTTTCTGGCCGGTGATTGGACTGTTAAGTCCGCGCGCCGGGTATTCTCAAATTGATCCTTTTCCCCGCGAATTATTGCAGTTCGGCTACAACGCGGCGTTTCAGGGACACCCGCCGCTTTCGGCCTACGCGTTTTATTATCGCAACCAGCCGGATTTTCTCCGCACCAATCTCACGCTCCGTCTCGCGCTCGCGCCAACCTATCTGGATTCCGAACTCGGCATAAAAAACGCGCTGGGCGAAAATACCGATCTGGGAATCGGCATCGCCGGCGGCGGATTCGCCGACAGTTACACGGAAATTCGCGACGGAAATTATCTTCCAAGGGAATCCTTTGACGGACACGGCGGAGAACTTTCACTGAACGTTTACCATTGTTTCAATCCTGATGGAGAAATTCCGCTGAACGCCGTTCTGCGCGGGAGTTTTCATTATTCGGTTTTCGAGCGAACCGACGACACGGCCCGCGCGTTTCATTTGCCGGACGATGACGGAATCGCCACGGTGCGGGCGGGTTTGCGTTGGGGCGGCAAGGAACCGATTTTGTTTCCGTCGCTCGCGATGGAATTGTCGCTCTGGTACGAAGGCCGGTACCGGACAAAACCGGGCGGATACGGTTTTCGCCAGGCCGACGGAGAATTCGATCGGAGCCTTGAAAAAATGTCACATTTATTCTGGGGCCAGGCGCTGCTCGCGTACACGTTCACGAATTCCGGCCAGGGATTTTATGTGAGCCTGATCGGCGGAACGAGCGTGGACGCCGACCGGTTCAGCGCGTATCGGCTCGGCGCGCTGCTGCCGCTTGTCTCCGAATTTCCGTTGTCATTGCCCGGATATTATTACCAGGAAATCAGCGCGCGCCGGTTCATTCTGTTAGGCGGCAATTACATCGTGCCGCTCGACAAAAAACGTCATTGGAATGTGAATCTCACCGCGACGACTGCGGGAGTGGATTATCTGCCGGGACTCGCGCAACCGGGCGACTGGCATTCCGGAGTCGGCGGCGGAATTCTGTACAAATCCTCGTCGCTGAAAGTAATGATCGGCTACGCGTACGGCGTGGATGCGATTCGGTCCGGCGGACGCGGCGCGCACAGCGTTGGAATTCTAATGCAACTGGATCTGGAGCAGGCGAAGGAACTGATGTTCAACTCGCAACCCAGCCGGTGGCGCGGATTCCAGAGAATTTTCGGCGCGATCGGCCATTGAATTTATGAACAAGGAATTTTCCAGTTCGCTGAAATCGTTCGCCATCGAACTGATCGTGTACTCCGCCGTGGTGTTCGCGTATTTTTTCCTCGTGCTGCATTTTCTCGGCGACTGGCTGTACGAGTTGTTTCACGATCACCGCGACTGGTACGCGGTCATCGCGCTGGCGATGATTATTTGCCAGGGCGTCGGGCTGGAGTATCTCACTCGCGCGTTGCTCGACTTCATCAAACCGCGAACGGAGGACTGAATGAGTTTCCTGATTTCCGGCACGCATATTGATCCGATCTACCTGATGGGCGTCGGATTCGTTGTCGGAATGCTGGGAGGTTTTTTTGGCGTGGGCGGCAGTTTTCTCGCCGGCCCGGCGTTGTTCGCGGTCGGCGTCCCGATGAATTTTGTCGTGGGAACCGACCTCGCGCACATTGTCGGAAAATCCATCGTCGCCGCGCGAAAACATCGCACGCTCGGCAACGTGGACATGAAACTCGCCGCGATCATGGTTGTCGGCACCATTGCCGGAGTGGAAATCGGTGCGGACGTGATTCAAATGTTGAAACACGGAAAATACATCAACTGGGTGGTCGGCATCACGTTCATCGTAATTCTGTCGGCGATTTCCGTGTTCATGACATGGGAAACGGTCCGGACATTTAAAGTCTTTGGCCGGAAAAAATCGGCGCAATCCCAGGAAACGCATCCCTCGGGCCGCGATCGTTCGGCCTTCGCGCATATTGCGAAAAAACTCCAAAGCATCGGCCTGCCGCCGTTCGTGAGCCTGCCGGTTTCCGGCATCGCGCGGATTTCGATCTGGACGATTCTGGTCGTGGCGTTTGTCGGCGGATTTTTCAGCGGATTTCTGGGCGGGGGCGCGGGCTACATCCGGATGCCGTGCATGATTTATTTGTTAGGCATTCCCACGCACATCGCGGTTGGAACGGATTTGTTCGAAATTATTATTTCAGCCGGATACGGGACGATTTCGCACGCGCTGAAAGGAAACGTGGACATTCTGATTGCGCTGGTGATGCACACGGGCGCGGCGATTGGCGCGCAAATCGGCGCAACCTGCACGCAATTTTTGACCGGTCCGCGCATTCGCATGGCGTTTATTCCGCTGCCGTTGATCGGCGCGATTATTGTTCTGCACGGTTTGCTGGCGGGCCATCCCCATTGAAAATTTATGAAGCTTCTCATTTGCAACGACGGGTCAGCGCAGGCGGACAACGCCATGCGCCTCGGCGCGGCCATTGCCGCCGCGTGCAAAGCGGATGTGACGTTGTTCGGAATCGTCGAAAGCCCCGGCCAGTCGCAGACGATTCTCGATTCGCTGAAACAGGGACAGGCGTTGCTCGAACAAAACAAAATCAACGCCGAACTCATCACGAAATCCGGCGATCCGATTCAGGAAATCAAACGGCGGACCGAAGAGGCGCATTACGATCTTGTCATCATTGGCGCGGTTCAGAAAAAGGCGCGCGGATTTTTTTGGATGTCTTCCAAGTCGTACAAAATCATCAAGGAAGTCGCGCCGCCGGTGCTGACATTCGCCGGCAGCGGAACGAGCATCAAACGCATTCTAGTTTGCAGCGGCGGAAAAATTCACACCGACGCCGCGTTAAAATTGATCAGCGAAATTGCGCGGGGCGCGGGCGCGAACGTCACGATTTTTCACGTTCTGCCGGAAGCGCCCGGAATTTATTCCCATTGGAGCCTGATGGAGGAGGAAGACGCGCGGTTGCTGGATTCCAAATCCGAACTCGGCATCAATCTTCGCGGCGAAAAGGAAAAATTTGAGGCGCTCGGTGTCGCAACCGAAATCCGCTTCGGACACGGACCGGTCCTGGATGAAATTCTCGAGGAATTGCGGAAAGGAAAATACGATCTCGTCGTGTCCGGCTCCGCGTTGAGCCGCAGTTTCCGGACTTACATGATGGGCGACATCACGCGCGAAATTGTGAATCGAAGCGACCGCGCCGTGCTTGTGATTCGCGGGCCGCAAAGGTCGTCGGAATCGCAGGGCGTGATTCGCGGATTTTTCGGGCGGTTCGCGCGATTTTAGTCCGTGATCCGGAGGGACGAATTACACGAGTCCCCGATTTTTCATTTTGTTTAGCCCGGACTCGTGTAACTCGTTTCTACGAATTTCTAGCGTGACGTTCCGAAACAAATGCTCGCCAAAAGGAAATCCTGTTGGAAAATTCGGTTAGCTCCCGAAACACGTTCGGGAAAATAACGCATGAATAATTTTTCGATTACAACCGCGATTGAATTTTCCCGCCGCGCGCGTCGCCGGCTTTGGACGACGTTTTTATTTTTATTTTTTATCCTGTCCGCATTTTCAATTTTCGCGCAGAACACCGATTCCGCTCCGTCGAATCGTTGGTTGCTCATTGTGGATACGTCGCGAGCCATGCAGCCGCGCGCGGAGGCGACGTTGCAACTCGCGTCGGGACTTGTCCTTTCCGGCATGGACGGCCAGATGTTGCCGGGCGATTCCCTCGGCGTCTGGACGTATAATGATCGTCTTTACACCGGAAATTTTCCTGTGAAACCACTGACGCCGGAATCTCTCAAAACCGTCGCGCGGGATCTCGCCACTTTTTTGCATCGCCAAAAATATGAAAACAACTCCGATCTCGGCGCGGTTGTTCCGGCGGTGATACAGGTCGTCAAGAATTCGAAATTCATTACCGTCATTTTCATTTCCGACGGCTCGACGAAAATGCGCGGCACGCCTTTCGACGACAAAATCAACGCGAGCTACAAAGCCTGGCAAACCGAGCAAAAGAAAAGCGACATGCCATTCGTCACCTTGCTGCGCGCCGAAAATGGGCGATTCACGGATTACGCGGTAAACACGCCGCCGTTCCCGCTCGAAATGCCGCCGCTGCCCGAGGAATTGCTGCATCCCAAAAAACCGGAACCCGGCCCAGCCGCAAAGCCGGTGGAAAAAACGCTTCCGCCGCTGATCCTCTCCGGGAAAAAAAACGTGTCCGAAAAAACTGAAACCAACACGGAACCCGTCGCGCCCGAAAAACCGGCGGCTGCGAAACCCGTCGAAGAAAAACCCGCGCCGGTGTCCCCGCCGGTGATTGTTCCGAAAAAGGCGGTCACGAATTCGGAAAATCTTCCGGCGAAAACAATCGGAGCCACCAACATCACGGACGAGAAACCGAAAGTTGCACAATCCGAAATCGGTTCAGCGCCGCGGAAAACCAATACAGCGAAACCGACGGCCGTATCGGAATCCAATTCCGTCGCGCGGGAAAATCCACCGGCGGAAATCCGGCAAACAAATGCTCCGATTGAAACCGCCGCGGCCGTTCCGCCACAGCCTCACGCGGATCATGAAGCGTTCTGGATTTTGGTTTTCGCGACCGGCGGAATTTTCGCGCTGATTGGAGTGATGCTGATTCGCCGGACGCGCCGGACGCGACACGCGAGTTTGATTACGCGCTCGCTTGATCGCGATAAAAAATAAACTGTGTAGCGGCACGGGCGATTTTTTCCGGAGGGGCGAGTTACACCAGTCCCAAAATCAATCCCTGAAATTCACAAACTGCACGGCCACCGGAAATTCCTTCGCACGCACGGCGGCAATGACAGTTTGCAATTCATCGCGACTCTTGCTGGTCACGCGCACTTCATCGCCCTGGATTTGCGTGGTGACCTTGAATTTGCCGTCGCGAATAAATCCGGTGATTTGCTTCGCAATGGAGCTTTCGATGCCTTGCTTGATTTTGATGACCTGGCGCGCGTGACCGAGCGGCGAAATTTCCGGTTCGCCCTGCTCGACACTTTTTAAGCTGATGCCGCGCTTTGCGAGTTTGCCGACGACGATTTCCGCGAGCGTGCGGGCCTTGAAATTGTCCTCGGCGGCAAGTTTGATTTCATTTTTCTCCAGCGTGATTTCCCATTTGCTTCCCTTGAAATCGAAACGGTTGGCCAATTCCTTTTTAGCCTGGTTTACCGCGTTTTCGATTTCCATCGAGTTGACCTGCGAAACAATGTCGAATGAAGGCATGGCCGCAGCGTAAAAAAGCGGCGGGAAAAGAAAAGACGGAAGTGGAACTTGCGAACATCAGCGATTTTATTTTCGTTACCGCAGAGACGCAGAGGCGCGGAGTTTTAGACAGAAGGAACAGAATTTTTCAGAATGTTTTTTCGGGAGATTTCTGATTTCGTTAATTCTGTTAATTCTGTCTTAATCTCGCTCAGTGGCGGTTTCCACGTTTTCCCTTGTCGCTTCGGGAGCCTTTCCGCATCTTGAGAAATCATGGCCGACCGAATGATTTCCGACGTGCTGACCAGGCCCGACGCCGCGCTCGAAATGACGCTGCGCCCGTCGCTTTTTTCCGAATTCACCGGCCAGGCGAAGGTCAAGGAGCGACTCGAAATCGCCGTTACCGCCGCAAAACAACGCGGCGACGCGCTCGACCATATTTTACTTTCCGGTCCGCCCGGTTTGGGCAAAACGACGCTTGCGAATATTCTCGCCAAAGCCATGGGCGCGAATTTCAAGGCGACCAGCGGACCGACGATTGAAAAAGCCGGCGACCTCGCGGGTCTGCTCACGAATCTCGAGGAAGGCGACGTGCTGTTCATTGATGAAATTCATCGCCTGCAAAAAACCATCGAGGAATATCTTTATCCCGCGATGGAGGATTTCAAACTGGACATCATTATTGACCAGGGCCCGAACGCGCGCAGCGTCCGGCTGAATCTTCCGCATTTCACATTGATTGGCGCGACGACCCGCAGCGGACTTCTCACCGCGCCGTTGCTCACGCGATTTCCGATTCGCGAACGGCTCGATTATTATCATTCCGAACAATTGGAAAAAATCGTCATTCGTTCCGCGCGTTTGCTGAACATCGAAGTGGATGAACGCGGCGCGAATGAAATCGCCCGTCGCAGCCGCGGTACGCCGCGCATCGTGAACAATCTGCTCCGGCGCGTCCGCGATTTCGCGCAAGTGAAAGGCGAGGGGCGCATCACCGCCGACATTGCGGACAAGGCGCTGGCGATGCTGGAAATTGACGAAAACGGACTGGACGAAATGGACAAACGCATTCTCGAAACAGTGATTGCGAAATTCGGCGGCGGACCGGTTGGCGTGAGTTCACTGGCCGTTGCAGTCGGTGAAGAACCAAACACGATTGAGGAAGTTTACGAGCCTTACCTGATTATGGAAGGTTATCTTCAACGCACACCGCAAGGACGGGTCGCGACGGAATTGAGCTACAAAAAATTGGGATTGAAACCGGCGTCAGGAAATCAGTCTCGGCTGTTTTGAGCGGAACGGGCGTCTCGCCTGTTTTTCAATTACTCAGCCGGAATGATTCATTTTAATTTTGGGGAGCGCGCCCGCCCCGGGCGAGTTCGGTGCGCCCTCGCGCCGAACACAAGCGAGCCTGAACGCATCAAATGTTCGGGACTTCCACGCGCAACAGTGTGGGTCGCGAGGCGCGACCCACAGCGCCCGGGGCGGGCGCGCTCCCGTTTTCAACTGAATTGTTCCGGCTAAGAGGGGGAACCACGGATAGACATGAATGAACACCAATAAAGTTCGTATCAATTGCGTTCACCCGGCATTTTGAGAATCCTTCTTTTTAAAAAAGATCCGATAGAAACTCCCGGGCGGGGACGCCGTGCTATTATCCAAAACGCGGAGTCTGATCT
>DASSNZ010000024.1:0-6910 GCA_035701135.1 Verrucomicrobiia bacterium | reverse complement strand
ATTCAAGCGTTTGAAATTCCGATGCTGCCGCTGGCCGAGCAACAGCGGATCGTGGCCGAGCTGGACGCATTGCAAGCGGAGGTGGACGCGCTGAAGCGTCTGCAAGCCGCGACCGCCGCCGAGTTGGACGCCCTGCTCCCCGCCATCCTCGACCGCGCCTTCAAAGGAGAATTTTAGTTGTGGAAAACCCAAGTGTGTCCAATCCGGGCAATTCCGAGAATGCTGCGCCAGAAGTTTTCGATCCGATTGCTCATCGGGAAAAATGGCTTCGGCGGCTCGTAGATGAGTTGGATAAAATCGAACCGCTTATGCCAATCAAATTCCTACCTGATGGCATCGAATATCCGCAATGGGTGCTGAAAGTGGAACGGGAATTTTCGCTGGTCATGTTTCCCGTCGCGAAACTGAAAGACACTGATTTCAAGATGACGCCGAAACGTATGGGCGCACTATTGGGGCATATGTGCGAATCTGCCGTATGGATGAAAGATTGGATTCAGTCGCAGTTTGAATCTCCTGATTCTCCGGGCGAAGAACTCGCAGCGGAAAATACTGCGAACCGGGACGCTGTAAAAAAAGGCGCAGAGGTCTTGAATGGTTTGGGTATCTGGTATTGCGCCATGCGGCGTTTGGCAAAGCGCGCGTTGTGTTCGTCCGTAGATCAAACTTATGAAGACATGACTGATTTCCTGCTGGGATATGCAGATGCTTTTTCGCGCAAGCCGAAGACGTTCCAAGTCGGCAACATCGGCAACCCGACTTTTGAAATTTACCTTTTCATGCTCATGTATTGGCCAGTTGTCAACGACATGGATTCTGTGCGCCAACTCCACGAAACGCTGGTAAAAGTTTTCGGAGCCAACCGGGTCGGCGACCAAAAGCGCATCGAAAAAATCTGCCAGCGAATTGGTCTGAGTTTTCGCAAGCCTGGACGCCCAAAAAAAATAATTCAGACACCTGCCTAGTCTGCCTGTCGGTATATCTCCCGTTTGCGCTTTGATTTACTTAAGGCGTGAGGACGGTTCTTCACATTCCCAATTCGGGTCGGCAACGAGGTGGGATCCAAACTTTTTGCCGAAATCAAATCAAAGGTAATAAAATGATCATGTCATTAACAGTATTCAAGGAAGTCCACAATACGTGGCCGGCCAAGAATGGAAAACCCGCAGGCGAATCGTATGATTTGCTCTGCATGGACAACAGCAACCCGCCGGAGCATCGCATGGAAGAGATGCTTTATTACCGGACCAAGGAAGAAGAGCGGCCTCGCGTTTGGGGCAAGTCGGTCGGCACGACGATCCAGGTGGGCGTCTCGAAAATCCGGCACGGCGACAATGGCGGCAAAGCAACGCTGCTGGGCAGCATCATCACCGAAGCCAAAAAGTAAAAGCGTATGGCGAAAAATCCTCGGATAGACAGAGACTGGCGCGAACCGCTACGACGGTCCGAGGTCGCCACAGATTTTGGAATCACACTGGCGCGAATCCAGTGGGATATTTTTGCAACTCTGACCTTCGCGGGCGAACGAGTCCCCAGAGCAAATTTGGCGTACGGTCTAGCGTTTCGCTGGTTGCAGGAATTAGCCAAAAAATGTGGTGTTCCCTATAATCGTCTTCTCATTGCACTGCGGGGTGAAGAAGGCGAAGCAAACGGGCGTTTCCACTTCCACTGTCTGGTGGGTGGGACTCTTTCCCGCAACTATCACACGCTGCAACACCAGGCTGAGTGGCTTTGGAAAATTCAGACAGGTGGTGCGCGCGTAGATGTTCGTCAATATGACCGCTCACTTGCTGGAGCGGATTACGTCTGCAAATGCCTTGGGGCAAATGCGTACGAGCTGAACAAGTACAGCTTTGCGAACACGGTGACGCTGTCTGCATCTGTTATCCGATTGATAGCGGGTATTGATGCGAGTGGAGACAGACGCTGCGGCAAGGACACACGAAAAAGCGAGCCTGCGATGAGCGGGCTATCATCGGTTCCCGTCGGTGGCTCTAAACAGCCTTAAAAAGAGAGCTAGGTGCCTCCTGGGGCGGACAGTCAACGCGCCAGACCAGCAGCCCGAGTGATTAAATTCACCTGCTGCCATAAATGCGGGACAGATGATCAAACGCCGAAGCTATTGCGGCGTGTGTCAAAGTGAAATGGATACCTTGGCCGGGGCCGGTGCGGGTGCGCGGAGCGCGCCCGCGCCGGACTCCGGCAAAGGCTCCTTGTAGAATTCCCATGCCCTGATGGAATTGCCGAGTGAGCGAAAACATCCGGGTGATGGCAGAGATGAATTTAGATGCGCGATGATCAACACAGATTTCTGATGCTTCTGGGCCAGTTGCCCGCCCGCCTGACGGCGGAGCAGGCGGCGTGGGTTCTGAACTGTCAGGCGCATGACATTCCGACTCTGGTCGCGGCCAGGCTGATCAAGCCGCTGGGCAATCCTCCCGCCAATGGCATCAAGTTTTTTTCAACGGCGGATTTGCTGGAAGCCAGCAAAGATCGCAACTGGCTCGTGCGGATGTCCGCCACGATCTACCAGCACTGGCAAAAAAAGAACGCACGCCATGCACATGCCGCGGCTGCCACTTCAACCAATTCCTTTCCGCCTGACGGAAAGGTGCGCGCCAGCGAACCGGCCAGCGCGAGCGGATAAGGAGTCCAGAGGCCACGCCTCTGGCGCGGGGCTTGGGGACGGCGGCAGTCCCCAAAAAAGCACAAAAGCGGTGGAGTGGGTAAAGCTCAACCGCCGTTTATTTTCAGACCCCAACGGTCTGCTGTATCGCCGCCCGCTTTTCATAGTCCTCAAGGGACGGCGCGATGATGACGGCTTTCTTGGCATAGGCGCGGTGAATCGCCTTGCTGTTGTGCCCCAGCGCGGCCTGCGCGAATCGTTCCGGCATTCCCACCACTTTGGCGCGTTCAGCCCAAGCGTAGCGGTAGCTGTGAAGCGTCACGCCGGAGACACCCGCCTTATTACAGCGCCGGCGGAAACGGCTGGCCCGGTCGCTTTCCGAAAATCGGGACAGATTCGGAAACAATGCGCCTGCGGTCGGGAGGTGACTCAAAACGGTTTCCAGTTTCTGGCTGATGGTGAACTGCGCCAGTGAACCGGTCTTTTGCCGGAAATAGGAGATTGTCCGGGTCTGCCAGTCAACGTCCTCAGCCTTGAAATTAGCGGCGTCGCTCTGCGCCGCGCCGGTTTCCCAAAGTAATTCCAGAAAAAGTTTCCATTCCGCTTTCGCCTCCTGCGCCAGGAGGCTTTGGTGTTCGTCCAGCGTGATGCCGCGCCGGTCTTTGGGTTCGTATTTCGGCCAGAGACAGGGCGCAACAATGGGAATGGCAATCCAGCCCAAGCTCAAGGCGAAGTTGTGCAGTCGCTTCAGGAAATAGACGATGGACACCTTGCTGTCTTTGAATACGGCAAGGAAATCGTCGGCGGTAGTCTCCATCAACTTTTTGTTTCGCAGTCCATCAAGGGCAAATGACTGGAACGCGCTGGCATAACGCTCGCGGCTGTTCTCCTTGCCGCGTGCCTGCAACCGCTCCATTACGGTCTGCCAGGTGCGTTCAACAAAGGCCGGATCGCTGGCCGCCAGATACGCGCGGGCAATGTGCAGATTGAGCACCGGCTGGCGTTGCGCTTCGTTGCGGGCGTTGATCAGTTGCAACGCCTCAGCTTCGTCACGGGTGCGCAGACTTTTTTGCTGGCCGGTCGCTGAATCCTGGGAATAATAGATTCCGCCGCGCCGGAACAGGGTGTATTTCGTTTTCATGTGCATGGGTTTGAATCATGCAACAGAACCGGCGCGACCCGTTAAGGTGTCGTGGGCGGGTTTCAGCGGAGTTCTGGCGGTTAGTGGCGGATTGTGTTTCAACCCGCCGTACTACTGACAGTTCCGCTGACAGTGGCCGTCCGCCGCGTTCAAAAAACCCTTTATTCATGCGGGTTTTTACAACTTGAATACAGATGGACACGGATAAACACGGATTCAAAGGTAATGTTCAACGAGAATTTTTCGCTAAAAAATTTTGAAAAACAACTCGTCGGGGATTGACTTAAAACTGACGTGGACGGACATCTTCAAATCCGTGTTCATCTGTGTCTATCCGTGGTTGACTAAATCGCGCGCAATATTCGCGTCCCCGAATCAATTCGATGGTAAGGGAATTTCGGATGTCTTTTTTGTTTCGGACTTCGAGCCTCGGCTTTCGGATTTGACGGCGGGCGACAGCGAAATCGTCGCGTTCGATTTCCAGGGTTGCTCCACCTTATCAATTGTCAGAACGCGCGGAATAAGTTGAATCTCGTGACCGGAAATGCTGAACACAAGTGTTCCGGGAAGAAAGGTCGGATCCATGAAAAGGCATTGCCCGAACGGCAAATCAAACGGAACTTCGCGCGGCTGGTCGAATGCGAGATTTTTCGGCGAAAAATTTTTCGGCAATGTCGCGTTCGGGAAAATAATTTGAACATTCGTGATCGCCAGCGCGGGTTGTGAAATGATCAATTCCGGCGCGCCGGAAACATCATTCGTGAACGCCACCTGCCAAGGTCCGCGCCGCGTCCGGCGATTTTGAATGCCGAAAAAAGCAACGGCGTAAACCACGAGCGCGATGACAAACGCGATCAACAACATTTTCAGCAATCCATCCGATTTCATGCGCGGTCACACTTCGGAAGAAACCGCATTCTGTCAAGTTGCTTGCGGAATGAAACTCAGCGGAAATGCCGGGACGAGGCGAATTTTCAGACAGAATTACAGAATTAACGGAATCGGGAAATCGTTACGAAAATTACCCTGAAAAATTCTGTTCCTTCTGTCTAAAAAACTTTTTCGGTAACCGGGCCGAGTTTTGAGAAAAAGTTTGCAAATCTTGCCGCGATTCGGCGGAACAGTTATTCTCATGGCATCGCATCGAAAATCGCCCGATGAAAAAAACCATTTTTCACGCGCTCGCCGAAGCCGCAAACGGAGCGGAACCCGTCGCGCTTGGAATCATCACGGGCGTGAAAGGTTCAAGCCCGCAAAAAATCGGCGCGAAAGCATTATTTTATGTGGATGGACGCATCGAAGGCACGCTTGGCGGCGGCTGTCTCGAAGCTGAAATTCAGCAGCGCGCGATCGAATCATTGCGCTCGGGCGAGGCATCTTCGTTTGATCTTCTGCTCGATCACGATTTCGGCTGGGACGATGGGTTGATTTGCGGCGGAAAAGTTCTCGGCGTGATTTTGCCAAACGCGCAAAACGCCGGCGCGAATTTCTGGAATGAACTGGACGAACGGAAACGCGCCGTCGCGTGGGGCGTGCGGGAGGATTTTTCGATTCGCCGGAACGACGCCGCTTTCGCCGGCGAAAACGGCTGGCGTTATCGCGAAATTGTTCGTCCGAAATGCGCGTTGTGGATTGCGGGCGCGGGACACATTGCGCAAGCCGTCGCGCCGCTCGCGGTGAACCTCGATTTCGAAGTCACGGTTTTCGATGATCGGCCGGCGCTGGCGAATTACGATTTTTTTCCGCGCGAAGTCGCGCTGCAAATCGGAACCTGGGAAGAATTCACCGGATTGCCGTTTCCGGCATCGCCGGGTTTTGGATTGATCGTCACGCGCGGTCATCGGCATGACGCGCTGGTGTTGAAGGATTGGATTCACAAGCCGTTTCTGTTTCTCGGCATGATCGGCAGTTCGCGAAAATGGCGGACGATCCGCGAACATTTTCTCGAGGAAAAAATCGCCACGACCGAACAGTTGAATCGCGTGGCGTGTCCGGTGGGAATTAAAATCCGTTCGCAAACCGTGCGGGAAATCGGCATCAGCATCATCGCGCAATTTATCGAGAAACGAGCGGAACTGGTTTCCGATCGCGATGGTTGAACAGAAGGAAACGAAGGGAAAGCGAATCGTCACTGACAAAAATTTCTTCGCCGATTCTACAGTAACCGTGATTATTGTTCGGCTGCTTTGTTCAAAACTTCTGA
Organism: Verrucomicrobiia bacterium; assembly: GCA_035701135.1. Classification (GTDB taxonomy): domain Bacteria; phylum Verrucomicrobiota; class Verrucomicrobiia; order Limisphaerales; family DASXHY01; genus DASXHY01. The sequence goes on along the minus strand of DASSNZ010000024.1, from coordinate 940 downwards.
AATCCGCAAATAGGGGCGAAGCTTTTCCACCAATGTTTCCGGCAGGCGTTTCATTTTTTCGTTCATGCCGGCGCAGACGTGGAATGTTTCCGCTTCGAGAATTTTCGCGCCCGCCTGATTGAAAATGACGTGCATGAAATTCAGTCGCGTTCGTTCCATCACGGTCGGCCAGAGTTCAATCGTGAGAAGATCATCATAACGCGCCGGCGCTTTGTATCGGACGCGGCATTCGATGACGGGAAAAATGGTGTCGAGTTCCTGCAGTTCGGAAAGCGAAATGCCCGCGCGCCGGAAAAGTTCGCCGCGCGCCGCTTCGAGCAGATCCAGATAGCGCGCGTAATAAATATGATTTCCCACGGTGCATTCGGAGTAAGTGACGCGATGCTGGTAACGAAACGCGATTTCGGACATGCGGAAATTTTAATCGGCGCCGCCGCGTTTTTCCAAATCAATTCGCCGGCAACCTACGGCTGTTCGCCATGTTCAACTTTCACGGGAACGGTGATTAAGAATGTGGTTGGCTGTAAGAATCCCTTCTTGTCAGCGAAATAAAGCCGCTGTTTTAAATAAAGCTTGTAGTTGCCTGGAGGCAAGGGTTTGAAACATTCGAGAAATGTCGTGTTCCAGTCAAAATTGTTTTCTTTGTCAGTGAAATTTTCCAAAGTATAGTCAAATTCGCCATTCGGAGGAACGTAACCTTTCATTAAGCCTTGATGCTTCCAATTTCCCACAGCCGTTCCGAGTGACAGACTTAATGGCGCACCAAATTGCTTGCCGCGCTGGGTGAGTTGAACTTGCTTTTCCTTGGAATCCGACATTTGCAGATCGAGCCGTTCCGCCGTTCTTCTTGGGGCGTAATAATACACTCGGTTGCTGGAGGAATTCACCAGGACAAAATAAACCGAAGTCAGGACTTTGCCGTTTTTGACAAAGATGATGC
>DASSNZ010000023.1:0-7874 GCA_035701135.1 Verrucomicrobiia bacterium | reverse complement strand
AAAATGTCATGCGCTGGAATTATATCGGCAGAAATTTCCGTGATGTCTCCGTGTGGATTTTCCCCAAAATTTTCGTTGTAGGCGTTTCTGCAATCTTCATCAATATCACTGGAGAAAACGCATTCGATGGGCTTACTGAATTCTTTTGCAACAGATTCAATTGCCAAACGAAATCCACCGATACCGCAAAACAAATCTATAAAACGCAAATTATGAACGCCATTTCCGTTGTCGTTGACGCGATATGGCGCCGAATTTTCATGCAAAATCAATAATTCCTTTGATTTTGTTGAAATCTTCTTTTTTGGCTTCGGCATGACGCAACTCTGCCAAAAAATTTTCCAATTTGAAAAACAAAAAAGCGGCTGTCGTTTATTACGGTTCCCAAGCGGGTCAAGCGCGTAAAACCGTTCACAAGTACCGTAACACGGCTCAACGATTTTCCCTACCTGCTCCGCTTCGCGCTCGTCCTTGAATTGAATCAAAATGTAAACGCCTTTGTTGCCGACGGCGTTCAGCAACGGAACTGTTTCGTGCGACTCGAATTCAAATCGTTGCGCCAGCGGAAATGCGGTCTAGCGATTAAATCTTTTCCTTCTTCTCGTCCGGGAACGGGCCGTAATTCTTTTCGCTGTCTTCCGCGTGATTGTAAATATTTTTGCCGCCTTTCAAAAACGGCGTGGCCATCGCCCACGGTTTGCCATCGGGACGCTTGATGGGCGCGCCGCTGTATTGCGGGAGATAAATGCGGCGCATGCGATTGGTCTTGTTCGGACCGCTGCGATGAAAAACGAAACTGTCGAACGCCACAATGCTTCCCGCCGGAACAATCAGCGGGTCGCCCGGATCGCTTCCGGTGTAACCGATCAAATCGTTTGAACCTTCTTCCTTGTGATGGTCAATGATTTTGCCGCGAGTGCCGCCGCGTGAATGCGGCAAAATGTAAACCGTTCCGTTTTCCTCATTCACCGCATCGAGCGTGCACCAACAGGTGACATAAGGTTTATGATTTGTTGTCGGGTCGTACCACTTCACGTAACCGCTGTCCTGATGCCATGAAAATTTCATTCCCTGCTCCGCGCCTTTGACGACCCATTGCTCGTGGAACAGATACGCTTCCGCCCCGACCGTCGCCTCGGCGACTTTTGCCATCAAATCGCTGAAGATGAATTGCCACAGGCGGTTGCTGAGGCGATAGCGGTTGTTGATGAAATAACGTTTGCCGCGATGCGTGATGCCGACGGATTGAACGCCTTTGGAATCCATCAACGCATCCATGTAGCCGAGGTAATAGGAACATTCCTCGCGCAACATCTCCAGCATGTCCGGCGGAATGACGCCCGGCAAAATCATGTAACCTTCTTTTTGATACAAATCGCGCTGTTCCTGAGAAATTGTGATCATGGATCAATCATCGCAAAAAAATGGCCGGCGCATCTTCTCATTTGAACCGCGACTTGTTATCATTTTTTGTCGCCATGCGCCAATTTCTGAAATTACCCGGACAACTGGATGGAAATCTCTGGCGTTATCGCCAAAGCGGCCGGAACGCCATGCACCGTCACGCCGAACTGGAACTCAATCTGATCACGTCCGGCAGCGGACTTTACCTGTTGGAAAACCGGAAATACGCCATCCGGCGCGGCGATCTGCTTTGGCTTTTTCCGGCGCAGGAACACGTTCTCATCGAGCAATCGCCGGATTTCGAAATGTGGATTGGCGTTTTGAAGCCAAAGGCGATTCGACGCATCGCCACCGATAAGCCGACAAAAATTTTAAGGCAGACAAATCCCGCGGGCGAATACTGCCGGCGCTTGTCGCAACCGGCGCTGGCGCGGCTCGAAAAATTGTTCTCGGAAATTGTCGCCACAAACGACCGTCCGGGACATTTCAACGCGGGACTTGGCTACGCCTTTCTCACGGCCTGGCAACAGTTCGAGCAAGCCGCCGACGTGCCGCTCGACGACGTGCATCCCGCCGTCGAACGCGCCGCCCGCCTGATTCGCAACGAAAGCAACGCGTCGAATCTGGAGCAGCTTGCCAGACAGGCAGGATTGAGCGCGCATCGCCTGAGCCGGCTGTTCAAAAAGCAAACCGGAATCGCGCTTGTGGATTTTCGCAATCGTCGGCGCGTGGAAAAATTTCTGGAAATCTACGGGACAGGCCAGCGGCAGACCATGCTCAACGCCGCGCTGGAAGCAGGCTTCGGCAGCTACGCGCAATTCCACCGCGTCTTTAAACGCGTGACGGGCCGCTCACCGGGAAGCCAGCGCCGCGACAGCAAAAATTAACCACGGCCGCCTGACCGAAAACCAGGTGAACCGGAAGATGCGGAAAAAATTTCACCGGAACTCCACGAATTTGGACGCGGCTTGCGTTGATTCTCTTTCCCGCGGCCTGTATCGTTGCGACAATGACCGTTGCCCAAGCGAATCCTAATATTTCACCGCTCGCGCAGCCGGTCACTTCGCTTTGGGGCGTCGGTCCGGAACGGGCGGCGCAACTGGCGCGGCTCAAAATTTTTTCCGTTGAAGACCTTTTGCTCCACCGTCCGCGACGGTACGAAGATCGCCGAAATTTTCGGCCGATTACGGGTTTGAAATTGAACGAGCCGGCGACAACGCGCGGAAAAGTCGTCGCGCTCGGCACGAAACGTTTTCGTCGCGGCGCGAAATCTGTTTTTGAACTGATTCTTGACGACGGCACGGCGCGCCTGCATTGCCGCTGGTGGAATCTGCCGTTCATGGAAAAATATTTCGAGGTCGGCGACGAAGTGGTCGTTTTCGGAAAACCGATTTCGCTCAAGCCGCGCACGATGGATCATCCCGAAACGGAAATCGTGGAAACCGGCGAGGAAAATTCCATTCATCTCAACCGCATCACGCCGGTTTACCCGCTCACCGAAGGATTGCCTCAACGCTGGTTGCGCGCGCTGATCTGGCGGACGCTGGAAAAATTTGTCGCCGCGCCCCGCGAAAGCGCGGCAAATTTCCCGGAGTGGAACGCGCTGGAAAAACGCCTCGGCGCGCTGCCAAAAATGACCGCCACGTTTCCGAGCCGCGCCAACGCGATTCACATGCTGCATTTTCCCGAGGCGTTCAACGACGTCGAAATCGCCCGGCAACGATTGGCTTTGGACGAATTCATCGAACTACAAATGCGGATTCGCGCGCGCCGGAAAAATTTTGAAAGCAAATCGCGCGCTTTGCCATGCGGCGGAGATAATCGTCTCATCAAACCGTTTCTTGCCGCGCTCGGCTTCGCGCTTACCGACGCGCAAGCCGCGGTATTGCGAAAAATTCGCGGCGACCTGCGCGGCGCGCATCCGATGCGGCGATTGCTTCAAGGTGATGTCGGTTCCGGAAAAACGGCGGTTGCGGCGTGCGCGGCGTTGATGACAATTGAAAGCGGTTACAACGTAGCGCTGATGGCGCCGACGGAAGTTCTGGCCGGACAACATTTTGCCAATTTCCAGAAATGGTTCGCGCCGCTCGGAATCGCGGTGGAACTCCAAACGGGCAGCACGAAAACCGGAGAAAACAGAAGATCGAGGGTGAACGATGGAAAATTGCGTCGCTCGATTTTTATTGGAACGCACGCGTTGCTCACGTCCGGTTTTGATTTGCCGGACCTGGGACTCGTGATTATTGACGAGCAGCACAAATTCGGCGTCGCGCAGCGCGAGCAACTCGTTCGCAAAGGTATTTATCCGCATTTGCTCGTGATGACGGCAACGCCGATTCCGCGAACGCTTGGTCTCACTCTTTATGGCGAACTGGACATTTCCACGATTGACGCGATGCCGCCGGGACGCGGACGAATCAAGACGTTTCTACGCGCGGCGGACGCGCTGCCGAAAGTCCTGGCGTTCGTGCGCGAAAAACTTTCCGAAGGCCGCCAGGCTTACATCGTTTATCCGCGCGTCGAGGAAAATCAAATTGGAATCAAAGCGGTGACGAAGGAATTCGATTCGCTTCAACAAACGCTTGCGCCATTCAAAATCGGCCTGCTCCACGGGCGATTGAAAAGCGCGGAAAAGGAAACCGTAATGGCCGCGTTTCGGGCGAATAAAATTCAGGCGCTGCTCGCGACTTCGCTGATCGAAGTTGGCGTGGACGTTCCGAACGCGACGGTGATGTTGATCGAAAACGCGGAGTTGTTCGGATTGGCGCAGTTGCATCAATTGCGCGGACGCATCGGACGCGGTGCGCATGATTCTTTTTGCATTCTGGTTTCGTCGGCTAAAACGGAAGAATCGCTGGAACGGCTGAAGGTGCTGGAGGAAACGACGGACGGTTTCAAAATCGCTGAAGCGGATTTGAAACTGCGCGGTCCGGGAGAATTGTTAGGCCGGGAACAAAGCGGCCTGCCGGATTTCCGATTCGGAAATCTCGCGGAAGATCTGGAATTGATTCGGCTGGCGCAGGAATTGGCGGCAAAAAAAAGCGAGATTGAGTAAAGCTTTTCTACTCTTTCGCTCGGCAATGTCACGGTTTAATCAACTCAAAATTAACCAATTTATTTTTGCGGATTTTTAACCAACAACAGCAGATCTTCGCCATTCATTCGTCCAATTTTCAATGGCATGCCCAAAGAATAAACGCCGCTTGTGGCTGTCATATCGAGAAAGCTCTCAAACTTTGTCTCCTTACTTACGGTGAAAACGCTCGTGTTTGCAGATTGATACATCCCTCCCACCAGCATGTCCCCATCTCCGCCATCTGTCTGAATCTCGAGCCGAACCTGAATCATCGCATTAGACCCGTGTGATTGCGCGAGCTGGTTCGCGACAAAAATAGATCGGGCCTCCCACAACCGGTTCGATGATGACCGAAGAAGCAAACCGGAAACCACATTGTCACGTAAATTTCCCGTTCCGATGGAAATCGAACCCGGGTGCGACGATAAAATTTTCAAAGAGGCCAACCGAGATTTCGCGTCCTTCGCCATGTCATCCACAGCCAGACGAAATTTTCCGTCAGGCGGGGCTTGAACTGAGTGCTGTTCACAACCGCCAAACGCGAAAATCACAAAGCAGCTCGCAAACATGAATTGAGTCAGCTTCCAGGCAAAAGAGAATCTCATTGCAGTTCGCTGGGTAGAACTCATATCACCCACACGCAAACCGATGAGATTTGGCTTCATCCGCATAGGCAAACGGAACAGCAGACATTCCGCAATTGTTTTTTCGGATTAATGATTTCCGCCCAGTTGCAGGCGCGGATCACCTTCGAGCAGCGATTTCAGATTGGCCCAGTTCGCTTCGTTCATGTCGTTGAACGCATTGAGATAAACGGCGACGGCTTCATGCGGATATTTGGCGAGCAACGCGTCCACAGCGGCGCGCAATTTCGCGTCGTCCACGCCTTCCGGCAAATCGTCCACCACGCCTTCCTCATTTTTAATTTCCAGCGCGTTCAGAAAATCCACGAGCATCGAGCGATATTTTTTTACAAGCCAGGTGCGGATGAGATTTCCCGAAACCACTTCGAGCGCGGGTTTCGCGAGTGTGGCAAGAACAGCGGCGTGACGCTGCGGTTTGGGCTGGCGTTCCATGAACACCGGGCGGACGTGCCGCGCTTCGGCCACGGCTTTGAGCGTGGCGCGATACGTCGGCTTGTCCGTGTCAAAAATAAACGTGATGATTTCCCCGGCCAGCGCCGGCGACATAAATCCAAACAATTCGTGTGCGGTAAGCATTGCAAAAATTCAAGTTGCCCCGGCCAATCCGAAATCAGCCGTTCATTCCATCGTTACGAGCGAAATCTTATTTTTATTCGCGAGCCGTTCGCAAGTCTCCTGTTCGAGCAACAGCGTTTTTCCAGATTCCAGCGCGAGAACGGAAATCCGCGCCGCCGCGCAGGTTTCCAGCGTTTGCGGACCGATGCACGGAATATCGAATCGCATGTCGTGGTTCAGCTTGGCGACTTTTGCCGCGACCGCGCCGCCGTCTTTGCCGGCCAGTTCGCCGCCGCGCGCCAGGCATTTGTCCGTGCCTTCAAAACCTTCCACCGCGAGGACCGCGCCGTTCTTCACAACCACTGTCTGGCCGATTTCCAATCGCGAAATTTCCTTCGCCATGCGAAACGCGAACGCCACATCCGCGCGCTGTTCCTCGGAAAGTTTCGGGCCGAAATGAAATCCGTTTCCCGGCATCAATGGTTTTAACCACGGAGTTGCTTCGATCAATTCCACGCCATCTTTTTTCAATTCATCGGCAATCGCGCCGAAAAGCGTGTGCGCGTTTTTTTCCTTGAGCCGAAACATCAATCCCATCGCGCGCAAATCGGGACGAATATCGTAAAGATTTTTCGGCGCAATCTGCCCGGCCATGACGCATTGTTTCACGCCGCGACTCGTGAACGCGGAAATCATTTTTGAAAGCTGGCCGACTTTGAGCCAGATGATTTCGTCCACGAGCGGCGCGAGCGCGGGATCCGTTTCGCCCTCAAAGGCGACGGCGACCAGCCGCCGGATTCCCATGTCGCGCGCCTGTCTGGCGAGCATCAGAGGCAGGAGCCGGTTGCCGGCGATGATGCCGAGCGATTCCAATTGCGAATTCACGGGAAAAGACGTTAAGCGGGCGAAATCGCGTTCGCAATGCGGATTCTTCGCGATCAGAAAATTCGGCTTGGAAATTCGGAAAAAGCTATTAACGATGAATCGTACAAAATTGGATTTGAAACGCTCACTCACGATTCGTTTTTGGAATTCTGGAGAATCCAATGGCCCGAACAAAACCGGTTTTGGTAAGCTGAAAACACGGTGAAAGAATCAGGTTATCCAATGCGGACACGCCGGGCTGTTCGCGTCATTCAACTTGAAACGCGCTTGTAATATGAAGATGCCCTATTGCCATCGTTGTTTGTGTCGCCGCGCTTTCTTTTACGGCATTGCTCGCCGGCTGCGATTCCAGTTCAACGCCTCCGGTTGGGGGACAATGCACAATGCAGTTTCGCCGAGATGCACTGGGAGCAGGAGCGAATATGCCTGTGCCTCCGATGACGGATAATATCAATGGTGCCGACACCAGCATTTCCGGAACGCTAAAAAGTTCGGCGGGCGAGTGGATCGTTCTCGATCGCAATGGTTCCGAAGTCTGGATTCCGAAAGCAGCGGTTCTGTTGATCCGATTTGAACCGAAACCTGAGATCTCACCTGGATTCGCGCGGCACGCACCGGCAGCGCGACTTTCCAAATGAACAATTGCTGCGCCTCGGCGAACAAAATTTTTTTCACGCGCATTTCAAAAATCGTGGTAGAAACCCCCAGTTGCCGAAACGAAGTGACGCGGCGGAAATTCCTCAATGGAAGTCGCGCATCCGAAATTCGTTCGAACCAATCCGGCCTATGGCAGTTACTTCGCCGATCCGTTTGTCTGGAAATCCGGCGGTGAATATTATGCCATCGGCACCGGCGCGCTGGAGGCCGGCGGACAAACGCTTGGAAAAATTTTTCCCGTGTTGCAATCGGAGGATTTCTTTCAATGGAAATTCGCAAGCAACGCTTTAATTCGGCCGGATCCCTCGTTGGGAACGCATTTCTGGGCGCCGGAAGTGGTTCGGCATGACGACAAATTTTATCTCTATTACTCCGTCGGTCATGGCGATAAAAATCATCAATTGCGCGTCGCCATCGGCGACAGCCCGCAAGGTCCGTATCGCGATTGCGGAAAATCCCTGCTGAATCCCGCGGATTGCCCGTTTGCGATTGATCCGCATCCGTATCAGGACGACGACGGACAATGGTATCTTTTTTACGCGCGGGATTTTCTGGATGTCACGCCCAAATGGCGCGCGGGAACGGCGTTAATGGTCGCGCGCTTGAGCCACATGACGGAACTGGAGAACGAGGGAAAAGTCGTCATTCGCGCC
>DASSNZ010000022.1:0-10502 GCA_035701135.1 Verrucomicrobiia bacterium | reverse complement strand
CCGGAATGGTCAAGGTGGCGATGTCCGATATTGTTTCCGAGGAGAAACCCGCGACAAAAAAATAACCCGCGGTTATTTCCCGCAGCACTGTTTGTATTTTTTTCCGCTGCCGCACGGACACGGATCGTTGCGCCCGACTTTTGGGCCGGTTCGCACCGGTTTCGCTTTCTCCATCGCCTCGGCGGCCTCACTGACAACATCGCTCGCTTTTCCGGAAGCAGCGCGCGCGTCTTCTCCGGTTGTGTTTCCGCCGAATGCAGTCGTGGATTGATGACTTGTTTTTTGCGGAACGCTGCGGAGGAAATTCTCGAACGCCATCAAAGATGACGCGCTGCGGAAAATGTTGTGGCAGATCTCGCTTTTGATGTTGACCATCAGTTCGTCGAAAATGCGATAACCTTCCGCCTTGTATTCCACAAGCGGATCGCGCTGGCCGTAGCCGCGCAATCCGATGCTGTAACGCAGGCTGTCCATTTCATACAAATGCTCCTGCCACAACCGGTCAATCGCGCTGAGAACGGTGTAACGCTCGACTTCCTTCAACGCGGCTGGATTTTCAAAACTGATTTTCAGTTCGTACGCGGTGCGGATTTTGTCGGAAATAAAATTGCAGACGGCGAATTGCGCGGGAGTCAATCCATCGTAAAGCGAGCCTTGCACCGGCGTTTCGGTTCCGGATTTGGCGGCTTTGATAAATTCCTCTTCCGCAATGCCAAGCGGAAAATTGAGATTCACCCATTCGGCCAGCGCGCGCACGTTCCACTGTCCGGATTCGCTGTCGTAATCGCCCTTGGTGAATTGCCCGACTTTTTCGACAACAACTTCCTCCATGATGTCCATGAGGCGGTCGCGGACATCTTCGGCGTGAATGATTTCGTTGCGGAAGCCGTAGATGACTTCGCGCTGCTTGTTCATCACGTCGTCGTATTCGAGCGTGCGTTTGCGGATCTGGAAATTGTGGCCTTCGACGCGCTTTTGCGCCTGCTGAATCGAGCGGTTCAAAAGCGGATGCTCCAGTTCCTGGCCTTCCTCCAAGCCCATTTTCTCCATGTATTTGACGATTTTGTCCGAACCGAACAACCGCATCAAATCGTCTTCGAGCGAAATGAAAAAATGCGACGAACCGGGATCGCCCTGGCGCGAACAGCGTCCGCGCAACTGACGGTCAATGCGCCGCGATTCGTGGCGTTCGGTCGCGAGAACGTGCAGTCCGCCCAGTTCCGCCACGCCGGGTCCGAGTTTGATGTCGGTGCCGCGGCCCGCCATGTTCGTGGCAATCGTCACGGCGCCCAACTGGCCGGCGCGCGCCACGATTTCGGCTTCCTGCTGGTGATATTTCGCGTTGAGAACGGAATGAATGATTCCTTCGCGTTTCAACATTTTCGAAAGCACTTCGCTGACCTCCACGGAAATTGTGCCGACGAGAATCGGCCGGCCCTTGGCGTGGACTTCCTTGATTTCTTTCAGCACCGCCGCGTATTTCTCGCGTCGCGTTTTGTAAACCGAATCGTTCGCGTCCTTGCGCAACACCGGGCGATTGGTCGGAATAATGAGCACGCCCAGCTCGTAAATGTCCATGAACTCCTGCGCCTCGGTTTCGGCGGTTCCCGTCATGCCGGCGAGTTTTTCGTAAAGGCGAAAATAATTCTGAATCGTGATCGTCGCGAGCGTTTGCGTTTCGCGTTCGATGGAAACGGATTCCTTGGCTTCGACCGCCTGATGCAAACCGTCGCTCCAGCGCCGGCCGGTCATCAGGCGTCCGGTGTTTTCGTCAACGATAATGACTTTGTTGTCCTGAACGACGTATTGGACGTCTTTCAGATAAAGGCAATACGCTTTCAGCAATTGAGAAATCGCATGAATGCGCTGGGCTTTGGACTCGAATTCCTGCTGAACTTTTGTTTTCGCTTCGAGCCGTTTCCGCGGGTCCTGCTCCGGGCCATTGTCAATTTCGTGCAGCGCCGTCGCCATGTCCGGCAGCATGAAAGCGTCGGGATCTTCGGGACTGAGAAAAGCCCGGCCTTTTTCCGTGAGATCCGCTTCATGGCTCTTTTCATCTATGCCGAAATATAGCTGCTCTTTCTCGGCGTAAAGTTCGGTTTTTTTCTGGTCGGAATGCAATTGCAATTCCGCCTGGTTCATCATGCGAAGGTTGTCCGGATTTTCCAGAACCTTCATCAACGCCTCGGATTTCGGCGTTCCGGTTTTCACGCGAAACAACAGCAAACCGATTTCGCGTTCGAGCGCGGCGGCGTTTTGCGGAGTGGAACCGTCTTCGGGATGCAGCTTTTTAATCAGTTCCTGCGCTTCGGACAAAAATCTGGCGCATAAACGTTCCTGCGCGTGAAACAACGTCTCCACCTGCGGTTTGTATTTTCCGTATTGCTCGTCGTACGTGACCACCGCCGGTCCGCTGATAATGAGCGGCGTTCGCGCTTCATCAATGAGAATGGAATCCACTTCGTCCACAATGGCGAAATAATGTCCGCGCTGGACCTGTTCCTCTTTGCGCGACGCCATGCCGTTGTCGCGAAGATAATCGAAACCGAATTCCGCGTTCGTGCCGTAGGTAATATCGCAGGCGTATTGCTGACGCCGTTCCTGCGGCGATTGATCGTGCAGAATGCAGCCGACCGTCAGCCCGAGAAATTTGTAAACCGCGCCCATCCATTCCGAGTCGCGCGCCGCAAGGTAATCGTTCACCGTCACCACGTGAACGCCGCGCCCGGTCAGCGCGTTCAGATAAACCGGCAGCGTCGCCACAAGCGTCTTGCCTTCGCCGGTCGCCATTTCCGCGATTTTTCCCAGATGCAACCCGATGCCGCCGATGAGTTGCACGTCGAACGGAACCATTTCCCATTTCAGCGGATGTCCGCGCACAATCACGTCCTGGCCGCACATACGGCGGCAGGTGTTTTTCACGACGGCGAATGCCTCGGGCAGAATTTCCTCCAGCCGTTTTGCGAGCGCGTCGTTGTCTTCAATTTTTGAAAGTTCCTCCTTCCACGCGGCGGTTTTCTGGCGCAGCACGTCGTCGGACACCTGTTGAAGCCCGGCTTCCAGCGCGTTGATTTTGGCGACCAACGGGCGGATTTTTTTCAGCTCGCGCTCATTCTTGGAGCCGATGACTTTTTTTACAATAAAACCAATCATGATAACTTTTCAAAAAGTGCTTTACGCTACGGAAACACTGGCAAGGCGTCAAAGACTTTAGGAGTTTAATCGGAAACCCTGGAATTTCAACTTTTCCGCAAAAATGGGATTTTTTAAGCCACAGATGAAACACAGATTTTCTGACCCGAATTTCATAAACTTAACGGATTATAATGGATCAGTTTGCGGTAATCCGTGAAATCTGTTTCACGTTTTCATATCTGTGTTTCATCTGTGTTTATCTTTGGCTCTGATTCATTCCCGGCAATTGAAATTGAATTACGTCTCCCGGTTTCAACGGAAAATCGCCGCCGTCCAACAGCCGTTTCGGGTCCACCTGAATCTGCTCGGTCGGACGCCGGATAATAATCATGGCCGGATCCGTCTGCGAATTATACACCGCGCTCAAAATCGCTTTCGCCAGCGTCAACCCCTCGCTCCATGGAACGACCGGATGATTCACCGGACCGATAAACGTGACGCTGTTCGTCTGGCCCGATTTTTGTTCCAGCACACTTGCCATCGCGTCGCGCTGCCCGGCCAGATACGCTTCGCGCACCCGCACTTGGGAAACAGATTTCGAAACGCATCCGGTCGCAAAAACGAGAAGCGTCGCGACCCCGGCAAGTCCAACCATGAAAACAATTTTCCTCGAAAAATTTATTCCAGATGTTTTCCCGAATTCAGCAACCTGATTTTCGCAATTCAATTTCCGCATCCGATTCACTCCAGCTTTTTCAAAATCTTTTCAAACCCGCCTTCAATCGGCTCGATTTCAATTCGTCCGCCGGAACCGGCGGCGGGTGGTTCTTTGGCTTCCGCGTTTTTCGCCGCGCGCGGACGCGGCGCAACCGGTGGAATCGGCGCGGTTTCCAAAATCATTTCCGTGTTTTCTGAATCCGCCGCCGTTTCGTTCTCGCCCGGCACATGCCACGTTTTTCGATGATCGAGCCATTGGCGATACCGCTGAAACGTCCACATTCCATGCTCCGCGCCGGTTTCCAGCGCGGAAACAATTTTAAAGAATTCCCGATTGCGAATGAAATTTTTTATCGCGTGCGTCGCGATGAGCACCTCGCATTCCGGCACGCGAATATTCAATTCCGGACGAAAATGTAGTCGCTGCGAAATCACCGCCAAAAGACAATCCGCCAGTTGCGCGCAAACCGCGCTCTGGATCTCCGCCGGAAACGCCGACGCGACGCGCTGAATCGCTTCCGCGCAGGTCGAGGAATGCACGGTCGCCAGAACCAGATGGCCCGTTTCCGACGCGCTCAACGTGAGCCGCATCGTTTCCGGCTCGCGCATTTCGCCGACCATGAGCACGTCCGGATCCTCGCGCAACGCGTCGAGCAGCGCCTGCTCGAAACTCGGCGTGTCGCGCCCGACTTCGCGCTGGCGAATGTACGAGCGACGCGGGCGAAACGTGTATTCAATCGGGCTTTCAATCGTCACGATATGCCGGTTTTCCGCGAGGTTGATTTCCTGAATCAAAGCCGCGAGCGTGGACGATTTTCCCGAGCCGGTCGGCCCGCTCACGAGAATCAGTCCGTGCGAATTGAAAATTAATTTTTTTAAATCGGGATGAAGATTGAGTTTCTCAAGCGTGGTCTGAAACGCGGAAAGAAGCCGAATGGCAAAACCGATGCCGCGCGAGGTTTGCAGAATATTGATGCGGCAACGAACGCCGTGAATCGTTCGCGACAAATCCGCCGAGCGGCGTTCCAGAAAATGCGGCCATTGCGTTTCGCCGAGAAGTTCGCGGGCAAACGCCAGCAAAGTCTGGGCGGCTACCGGTTCGCCGGACGTGCGCAGCACGCCGCGAATCCGCAGCGCCGGCGGCAAACCGGATTCGAGATGCAAATCGCTCGCGCCCTGTTGATGCGCGGCGGCGATGAACGATTCCAGAGTCATTTGTGAACCTACGAGCAATACGATTAAAACACAAAATCCGCCAGAAAGTTTCAAGGCCGGTTGTAAGTAATCGCGGATAATACCGCGCCGGGAAGCCGCTGCTAAAAAACTTAAACGCAGAGACGCGGAGAACACAAAGTTTCGTCGAGTGACATTTTCCCGCTGTTTTCAGCGTCTCCGCGTTGAACGCTGTTTTCAAATGATCAGAGAATCTCACTTTTCTGGTGAATATGTTCTCTTTTTTCAATTTCGATTTTATCCGTGTGAATCCGTGTTCATCGGTGGTTAAAAACCTTTCCGAATGAATCATTCCCGTCTTGCCTGGAAATAAATTGGGGAGCGCACGCGGCAGGTTTTTGGGCCGCTCGCCCAAACTTTTCCCTGGAGATTTTCGACAAATATTTTCGGCGAGCCGCCGAAAACGGCACGCGAACCGCGCGCGCTCTCCGGAAATAAATCGTGAACTATTCTCCAGCGCGAATTGTTGGAATTGTGATCGTGGAACTTTTCAATCCCGGCGCGGAAGCGGTGAGAATGATTTTTCCGTTCGCGCCGGTCGCCTTCAGAATCGCAAAACAGCGGCCTTGAAACGCGCGCCGTTGCTTCGCCTGAAAGGACTCATGGCTTGCGTTGTTGGCGCTGTCCACCGCCGCAATCATGCCCGGCCCGGAAATATTGAACGTGATCAAATCGTTCGCGTGCGGAATCAGAATTCCATTTTCGTCCACGACTTCCGCGCTGACAAAAGCGACATTATCAAAACCCGGCGCGAGCGTTTTGCTTTCGGTTTTCAAAACAATTTTTGCCGGTTCGCCGGCAGTGCGAAGTTCAAATTCCGCGACGGCTTTATCATCATTTTTTCCAATCGCTTTCAACGTTCCCGGCTCGAAAGGCACTTCCCAGTTTCGCGGCGAGGCATCCGCGTGAATGGTTTTCGCGCCTAGCGATTTTCCGTTCAGGAACAATTCCACTTCGCGGCAGTTGCTGTAAACCTCCACGTTTTCTTCGTGCGCGGCGGAATTGCGCGGCGTCCAGTCGGGAAATAAAACCTGCCGGCGGTCCAGCGGATTGAATCCGGGATCCGCCGGAATTTCCGCGCTGCGGGCGACTCGGCGCGTCATGAAAACCATCGGCTTTTCCGACCACCAGCTTTGGCGCTCGAACGCGAGCGGACGCGGCGTGGCGGTGCGTTCCAGCAAACCGGAACCGGCGGCAACAACCGGCCAGCGGCGCGATTCGCCCAGGTAATCAATTCCCGACCAGAGAAACTGGCCGGAATGCGAGGGATTATCGCGAAGCCAAAGCCAAGTTTGCCGGTCCTGCCGCTGTTCGGTTCCAATGATTTTCCGGCTCGGTTTTTCGCGTTGCGCCGCGAGCAATTCATTGTCGCGATAATTTGTTCCGATCACATCGAGCATGTCCGCCAGGCCGTCGTCGTAATCATGACTGACGTTCGGGCGGAACAATGCCTGCGTGACGGGCCGCGTCGGATCATTTTCGTGGCAGACTTCGACGAGTCCTTTGAGAATGCGTTTGGCCAGCTCGGCTTTCGGCGTGTCGTGAATTTCATTTCCAACGCTGTAAAGAATAATGCTCGGATGATTCCGGTCGCGGAGAATCGTGTCGCGCGCGTCGGTTTTCGACCATTCATCAAAATAAAGATGATAATCGTAAGAATTTTTTCCGACCGTCCAGCAATCGAAAAATTCGTCCATCACCAGGAAACCCATGCGGTCGCACAAATCGAGAAACTCCGGCGCGGGCGGATTGTGCGCGGTGCGAATCGCGTTCACGCCGAGTTTTTTCAATTCGCTCAAACGACGTTCCCAGACTCCGAGCGGAACCGCGGCGCCGAACGCGCTGGCTTCCGAATGAAGACACACGCCGTAAATTTTGAAATTTTTTCCGTTCAACCAAAAACCCGTGTCGGACCGGAATTCAAAATGCCGGATGCCGAACGACGTTTTCTCGTCGTCGAGAATTTCATTTCCGGCGCGCACCTCGGAATTCACCTGATACAACACCGGATTTTTCAGGCTCCATCGCCGCGGATTTTTAACGGAAATTTCCTGAGTGAACGTCGCGGATTGACCGGCTGGAACGACCTGAGTTTTCGTTTCAGCGTTTCCGGCGGATTTCCCATCGGGATCGCGCAGCGAAAAACGCATGGAAATTTCGCGCGGCGAATCGGATTGATTCGTGACCGTGCTTTCGATGTGAACGACCGTTTCCTCCGCGCTCGCATGCGGCGTCGTAACGAATGTCCCCCAGTGTTTGATGTGAACCGGGTCCGTCACGACCAATCGCACATGACGATAAATTCCCGCGCCGGCGTACCAGCGCGAAGCGGGTTGCTGGGAATTATCGGCGCGGACGGCAATGACATTCGGCCGAGCGCCGAAGTTCAGGTAAGGCGTCAATTCGTAACTGAAACTCACGTAACCGTAAGGGCGTTTTCCCAGATGATGCCCGTTGATCCACACATCGCTGTTGGCCATCACCCCGTCGAACTCCACCGAAACGCGGCGTCCCGAATCCTCTTCCGGCAACGAAAAATGTTTCCGATACCAGCCAATTCCGGCGGGAAGAAATCCGCCCGCGCCGCCGGTTTTGTTTGTTTCCGAAAACGGACCTTCAATACTCCAATCGTGCGGCACATCGAGTTTTCGCCAATTACTGTCATCGAATTCGGAATTCTCCGCGCCGGCGGCATCGGCTTTCAGAAATCGCCAGTCATGATCAAAATCAACAATCCGACGCGCGCGCAAATTCGCGTTTTGAGAAACCGCCGTCGGTTTCGCGCTGCGGCAGGCGGAAAGAAATGCGAATGAGACGAATGCGCAACTGATTAAAATTTTTCGGATTACGTTCATAATGCAACGACATGATGGATCGGAAATTCCGGCAATGGTGCTGGGCGCATCGAACTTTGCAAAGTCCGAATTTTTTAATCGTGAAGAAAATGGCTGAAACGTTCACCCGCGAAATCATTTCGCTTCGCGAACGCGGATCGTGTAATTCACCGCGTTTGTATTCATCGAGGTAAACATCACATCCTCCTGCGCGTTTTCGTCAAAGAACACATTTCGAAACGGCATCGAGTCCACCACGAATCCTTGAGCGTCCTTGAATTCGCAATTCGCCTGCACCTGAATCCGGCGCTCCTCGCGATTGCGCAAATGCGCGGCGACTTGCAATCTTCCGTCCGGCAATCGCGTTTCCTGAACGCCGGAACAGGTGATGGAATTTTGCGCCGGCCGATCCAGCAGGACCAGATTCGCGCGATTTTCCAGATCGTTGACAGCGGCATTGACCGGCAGATAAGGACCGCGATGAGCGCAGCCTGCGAACGCCAGGGCGAAGGCGGCAAAAAGGATTGGCGTGAACAGAATTTTCTTCATGAGTTTTGCGGTGTTGAGGATTGATCGCTGACGAAAATGATTTTGTCTTTTCCATCGGCGGGCATATTGAACGTGATCGTTTTCGTCAGATTGGAAATCGGACGGCCCGACGCATCCTGAAATTCAACGGTGGCTGTATGCGAACCCGGCGAAAGCGTGAAATTCGAAAACGTCAAATAACGCGGAAGATTGTCCCACGATCGCGTGTCCGCCTCGGGCGTTGTCGCGGCGGAAAAAATTTTGCTCACCACGCCCGCCGCGAGCAAACCAACTCCAACCTCGTCCACCGCGCTCTTGTGTCCGCGTTGCGTGGCGAGAATCGCGCCGCCGACAATTCCCACGTCTCCGGCCGCGCCGGTCGCGGTTTTGAAAACCGCCTTGTTGCCTAACACATAATCCATCACCCGCCCGCCTCGGGTCGTCGCCTGGAATTGCAGATCATCACAGGCGCCCGCCGTGACGCTCTGGCCGTCCACGCTGATTTTCGCGGTGTGGACCGGCGATGGATTTTCGCGAAAACGCAATTGCTCGCCGTATTCGCCCGTTGCGTATTTCGTCGGGCCGCGCCCGAATTCAATCAGGAAAAGCGCGTTGGCTTTTGGATCGTACGGCGGCAATTTTGATAAACGCGATTCCGCGTCCGCGCGCTTGAAAGCATCCGAACCATCCTCGCCCAGTTTCGCGGATGCGACTCCGTCGAGATAATCCAGAATCGCGTAATCGGCGGAATATTTTTCGTCCGCCGTTCCGGTGTCCGCCAGTTGCGCGCTGCGAAAACACGCGCGGGCGTTGTCCGCCTCGCCATCCATCCAATACAAAATGCCGCGATAAAAATACGCCATCACGCGCTCATACGGCTCGCCGACAAATGTCTTGCCGGATTCTGCGTGAAAATAGCCGCGCGCGCGCCGCGCATTTTTATCCGGTCCATAAATGCCGCCGAGCGTCAGCAACGCGTCATCGAGATTTTTCTTTGCAATTTCGTATTCGCCGCGTCGCATCGCGGCGGCGGCGACGCGATATTCCCAAAGCGATTTGTCGCGCGCCGGCCCGTTCGCGATTTCATTCGGGCCGTCCACCATGATGTCGCCGGTGAGAGAAATTTTTGAATCTCGCGGAGTTGTGGCGCAACCGGCAAGCAACAACAAAACACAGCACAATCCCGGGATTGCTTTCATTTCCGCAATTTCACAAAGCGCCAAAACGTCACCGATACGCCGCGTCTTCCAGACCTTGCTTTTTAATCTCCGCCGAATCTTCCCAGACAATCTCGCTCGTCCGGGCGTTAATCAGTTGAAAGCTGTAAAGAATATAATCGCTCGTGCCGGCGCTTGTGCGTGTGGTCATTCCCTGCAACGTGCCGGTCAGAAAATAATCCGCGCCCTGGAACTCCACCGCGCTCGGATCGGAATTGGACGTGACCTGGCCGGATTGCTTGAGCGCGCGTTCGTGTTCGAGCGTTTCCATTCGTTCGCGCGCCAGGAAAATCACCTTGCCGCGCGCCTTGCTGTTCAATTCCACGCGAATTCTCGTCAGGAAAATGTCTTTGTTGATCGGGAATCGCGTGTCGTTTTTCACAGGATCGAGAGCGACGCGCGGCGGAGTTGACGCGGTGGCAATTTGCGGAATGCTCAGAATGCTTCGCGCCATTTTATCGGTGACTGCGACAAGGTCCTGCGATTCCACGCCCGTTCCGGCCACGAACCCGCGTTCGTCCGGACGCATTTGAGTGACGGGAACGCCGGAAGGATTTCTCACGCCGCTGGACGCGCAACCGGAAATCAATCCGGTCACGGCAATGACTGCAAAAGGAAAACGATATTTTAAAAATCTCATGGAGTTTCAGCAAATTGTCGCGGGATCGAAATTGAAAAACGATTTCGTTCCGGCGGTTTTCATCAATATTTTTTTGGACGCGACGCGCGTCCGTTTATTCGGCGACAGTTTATCATTTGCCGCGCCGCTGGCAAATCCTCCGCTGAAACAGTCGCATATTTTAACCAGATCCCGGATTGGGGACCGCTTTCTGCAATC
>DASSNZ010000021.1:0-14259 GCA_035701135.1 Verrucomicrobiia bacterium | reverse complement strand
CCGAAATGGTTTTTGTTGAATTGAATCGCGCCAAGCAGTTTTTGCAATTGTTCTTTGTCCAGTCCGTTCAGATTGGAAAGCAATTCCGGCGGAAGATTTCCCTTGAGCAATCCGTCTTCGAGCTTCGCGGCTTTCAACATTCCGGCCAGTTCCTGCGCCGCGCGCGTGGCGGTGTCCTGGCTGATTCCGTTGTCCGACGCCTCTTTCAACGCGGTGGCGAGCGTTTGCGCGCCGGAAAGGGTCGTCATTTTGTCCAGACCTTCCTCCGCCGCCTGCCGCGCGAGATCGGAATTGGATTCCTTGATGTGATCGAGCGCTTCCCAGGTTTTATTCGGATCGGTCGCGGAAGATCGCTTTTCCAATTGCGTGAGTTGTTTTTTCGTGTCCTCGGCTTTTTTCTGGTCCAGAATTTTTTCCTGTTGAAGCGTCTGGACTTCCGCGTTCAATTCGCCGACGAGCTTGCCGATTTCCAATGGCTTCGCCGCCGCAAGCGTCGTGATGCGATCCGGCAAAAGCAACGCCACGGCCACAAACAAGGAAGACAATCCGAACACGCCAAGCGAACGCCCGCCGCGCCAGCGCAACGCCGGCGATTTCGCTTCGGGCAGATTTGCATTCCACGCGGACATTTCGGCGGCTTCCCCGGCCATTAGAATTCCGCCGCATAGATTTAATCCGTCATAAGCCGCGCGAATTTTCGAGAACGCGGCGCGACGGCGGTTTTCCCGAATCGCCGCGATTACCGCGAGTGGAATCGCGCCCGACAAACCGATCAGAAGAAAATTAAAATCCAGCCAATGCCCGAACCGCGACGCGAGAATAAAAACGCCCCAGACGAAAAACCAGATCGTCGCCCAGCGCACCGCGCCGCGAAGCATCAGCAGCGCCGAAATTTTCTTTGCAAAAGAGGCCAGCGCTTGCGAATGGGAATTCATAACGTCTCCTTCAGTTTGTCCGGCTCGCAGATTTCATCGCGTTGTCATTTAGAGCGCCGTCGGTCGCGTTCGTCACGTTTCAACTTGAACAATTCTGTTCCTGGTTCCGTGTGTGCTTGAACGTATCTTCGGCGAAACTGGAACTTCCGCAAGCCCGGAATTTCCGAATTCCGCAACAGATCGAGCCTATCCAGAACGATCCAAAATACAATCCACACAGAGAAACACGCGTCCGGAACGATACAGTGGAAAAATATTCAACCACAGATTCACACAGATTCACACGGATCAATAGCAAATCGAAATGGACAATCGAATTCGCCGAACAGCGGACATTTTCGGGACACCCGAAAACACCCTTCCCCGGCTTTCCCTTTTTTCCTTTGTTGCTTTTGTTCCAAATCGCTCCGGCCTCGGGCTAGCTTTCTTTCCGCGTATTCGTCGGATGCACCACAGGCTCGAACACGGCGGTGTCCATTTTTTCCAACATCGGCGCCGCCGCGATTTTCAATTTCGGAATGGCCCGGAAAAATAATCCCGCGATGAGAATGCAAATCGTTCCGCACGTCATCAACGTCGCCATCGTGCCGATTTTTCCGGCGACGTAACCCGCCAGCAGATTTCCAACAGGCATCGTGCCGGTGAACGCCATCGAAAAAATGCTCATCACGCGCCCGCGTTTATCGTCCTCCACCATCGTTTGCACCAGCGTGTTGCTCGATGCCATCAGAAGGACGCCGCCCATTCCCGTGCAAGTCAGACATGCCAGCGACAACGGCAGCCAGCGCGACCCGCCGAATCCAATCAGTCCCGTGCCCATTGCCGCTCCGCCAAACGCGATGACTTTTCCCAATCCACGAACGGACGCGCGCGAGCCGAGATACAGCGCTCCGATCAACGCTCCAATCCCAGACGCCGACATCAAATACCCGAGCGTTCGCGCGTCTCCGTGAAAAACATCGCGCGCGAAAATCGGTGTCAACACCGCGTAGGAAAATCCAATCGCGCTGATCGCCGCAACCAGCGAAATCAACACGCGAATCGGCGCGAAACCAAACGCGTAATGAAAACCCTGGCGCAAGTCCGCCCACGGATGTTGCCTCGCCTTCCGCGCCGGTTTCTTCGGCAAACGCATCGCCAGCAGCGCTCCGATCACCGCGATGTATGAGAAACCATCCAGCAAATAACAAAAGCCCGGCCCGAATCCCGCGACGACAAATCCGGCCAGCGCCGGCCCGATCAGCCGCGCGAGATTGAACAACGACGAATTCAGCGCGATCGCGTTGCCCAGATGCTCCTTGCGTTGCACAAATTCCACCACCAGCGCCTGCCGCACCGGCATGTCGAACGCATTGATAATTCCCTGCGCGAAACTCAGCACGACCAGATGGACAATGGCAATCGTATGCGTCAACGCGAACGCCGCGAGCGCGAAGGATTGCAGCATCGCGAAACACTGCGTTCCCACCAGCAGCCGATGACGATTCACGCGGTCCACCCAGACGCCCGCGAACGGAGCGAGAAAGAAAATGGGGATTTGTCCGGCAAAACCGACGACGCCCAGGAGAAACGCCGACGAACTCAAATGATAAACCAGCCAGAGCGACGCCGTCTGCGTCATCCAATTGCCGATCAGAGAAACAATCTGCCCGCCAAAAAACAGCCGGTAATTCCGGGATTCCAGCGCGCTGAATAATTGCCGCAAACGCATGGGCGGGAAATTAAATCAAATCTGTTTGAAGCGCATGAAAATGAAATCGCCCCACCGAACACCAGATGGTCATCCCGCGTCGCATGAAAATAAAACTCAATTTGAATTCGCCCGCAGCCATCAAAGTATATTCGCCGCCAGTTCCGCGAGTTCCGAGCGTTCGCCTTTTTGTAATTCAATGTGCGCGGCGACGGATTCGGAGCGGAAACGGCTCACGACGTAATTGAATCCGTTCGACGACGAATCCACATACGGATTGTCAATCTGATACGGGTCGCCGGTGAAAACGATTTTCGTGCCGTGTCCAACGCGCGTAATAATCGTTTTGGCTTCGAGCGGCGTGAGATTCTGCGCCTCGTCAATGACCATGAACTGGTTCGCGATGCTGCGTCCGCGAATGTAACTCAATGCTTCCACCACAATCATTCCCGAGCGCATCAGGTCGCCGCTGCGGCGATGCTCGTGGCCCATGTTCAGGTCGCTCAACATTTCCAGCGCGTCGTGAATCGGCTGCATCCATGGCGCGAGTTTTTCGTCGAGCGAGCCGGGCAGGAATCCGAGTTCCTTGCCCATGGAAATGGTCGGCCGTGCGACGACAAGCCGTCGGAACTCGCGATCCATCACGGTGCGTTTCAAACCCGCGGCCATCGCCATTAAAGTTTTTCCAGTTCCCGCTTTTCCCATGAGCGTAACGAGTTTTACACGGTCGTCGAGCAACGCGTCGAAGGCGAAATGCTGCTCGCGATTGCGCGGTTTGATTCCCCAGACGCCTTCGCGAAAATCTCCGATGGGAATGAGTTTCGTGCCGGTGGAATCCACTTTTGCGAGCGCGGTTTTTTTGGGATTCGCCTGGTCAATGAGAGCGCAATATTCGTTGGGAAAATATTTTTTGCCGTTGACGAGCGGCAATTCGCCTTTGGAACGAAACGCTGAAATCTGCTCGGAGCCGACTGTCATTTCGATCATTCCGGTGTAGAGGTCCTTGATCAGAATGCGGTCGGTTTCGTAATCCTCGGCCTGCAATCCCATTGCGTCGGCTTTGATGCGGAGATTGATGTCTTTGCTGACCAGCACGGTTTCGTTTCGCGGCTGGGATTTTTGAATGCCGGACGCCGTGAACAAAATGCGATTGTCCACGCTGCCCGCGTTGAATCCATTTGCGCTGTTCGCATGGTTGTTTTTCTGGAAAACGATTTTCAGCTTTCCGCCGGTCGGCAATTTGACGCCTTTGCTCAGGCTGCCTTCGCCGCGAAAGGCGTCGAGCATCCGCGAAACGGAGCGGGCGTTCTGGCCGAGTTCGTTGGATTCGCGTTTGAAGCGGTCAATTTCCTCGATGACCTCGATGGGGATCAGGACATTGTGCTCCTTGAAATTGAGCAATGAGTTGGGATCGTGCAGGAGGACATTGGTATCAAGAATGTAATTTTTCACGTTTCAGATCGGTCATCCGACGATGCCAGCGTTTGAGATTTCCATGCGGCGCGGGCAGCCGATAATGGCCGGAATACAAAAAATTGCCTAACATGCCGAAAAGGTCGAAGTCCACGAAGCGCGGTTTTTCGCCGAGCAGAAAAGAATGGTGCGCGGTCATTTCCTCGAAAGGAATGAGAATTTCCTCCAGTTTTTTCAGCCAGCCATTCTGGTCTTTGCGCCATTGGTCAATGCAGCCGCGCCCGAACTTCCGTTCCTTGTTTCGCAGAAAAGAAAGCACTTCTTTTTTGGGAACAAATTCGCGGAAATAAATATCGTTCAACCGGAACGTCGCGCCTTCGACTTCGCTTTCGATGTAACGCCAGAGAATGGATTGAACGCCTTCGAGTTCGGCGGGAAACAGATCCAGCCCGAGTTTTGAATCAAGATATTTGGCGATGACCTGCGAATCGTCGGCGACTTCAAACACATCCGTTTTGCCATCCATGATAATCGGCACGCCGTAGTAACGTTCTTTGGTCTGTTTCCAGACGAGGCTGCGGTCGGTGCTGGGAATGTTGGTGATTTTGAAACGTTCGCCGGAAAATTCCAGGATCCGGCGTTGAACAATGCAGAACGGACTCCAGGGAAACTGAACCAATTCAATCATGTCAAAATATGTTGCGCTTCAATATTCGCAATCTAAGTCTGCCGTTCGGACGTGACAAGTGGAAAGCGAGAAAAACGGAAGAAAGCGCGGAACATTGAACATCGAACTTCGACCGCTGAACTCAAGACTCAACATTCAAAACTCAAAATTAAAAAACCAGTTTCCCGAAATCCTCTTGCCAAAGCGGGCGGGCGTTTTAAATTCGCGGCATGGAACAGTCGCAATTGACTCAACTGACTCAGTATCTGCCGGTGTTGATGCTTGGATTTCTGGCCGTCGCGTTCGCTTTCGGCATGTTGATCATGTAGGTGATTGTCGGCAAAAAAGGAAAACGCCCGCCGATAAAAGACACGGCATACGAATGCGGGATGTTGCCGATTGGCGAGGGAAATGCGCGGATGTCCGTGAAATTTTATCTCGTGGCGATGTTGTTCATCCTTTTCGATATTGAAGTCGTTTTTCTATATCCGTGGGCGGTGGTTTACAAAGACATGCTCAAGAACAACGCGGGCCTCATCTTCGGCTCGATGATTTCGTTCCTGATTATTTTATTCGTCGGCTACATCTACGCGCTGAAGAAAAAAGCGTTCGATTGGAAATCGTAATTCACCGCAGAGACGCCGAGCCTCGGAAACGAATTGAAAAAATTTAACTCCGCGCCTTCGCGCCTCTGCGGTTCAATTTTATGGCCTTAATTAAATTCGGAACCTCCGGCTGGCGCGGCATCATTGCGCGTGATTTCACTTTCGATAATGTCCGCCTCGCGACGCAAGGCATCGCGGAATATCTCAACTCAAAATTCAAGACCCAAAACTCAAAAATCGTCATTCTCGGATACGACACGCGATTTTTGGGAAAGGAATTTTCGCTCGCCGCCGCCGAAATTCTCGCCGCGAACGGATTGACTCCCCTGCTCTGCAATCGCGATACACCGACTCCGGTGATCGCCCACAACATTCGCGCCCGAAAAGCGCTCGGCGGCATCAACATGACCGCAAGCCATAATCCCGCCGAGTATCAGGGATTGAAATTTTCCACCGCGAACGGCGCGCCCGCCACGCCCGATGTGACAAAACAAATCGAGGCCAACATCGCGCGACTCCAGGAGCGGAATTGGACGTTCAAAAATCCCGCGGTCATCGGAACATTTTCCTGCAAAACATTCGATCCGAAGCCGGCGTATTTTAAGCAGTTGCGAAAACTGGTGAATTTCGACGCGATTAAAAAAGCGAAATTGAAGGTCGCCGTGGAATTGATGTATGGCACGGGTCGCGGTTATCTCGACATGCTGCTCGAAGAATCCGGCGCGAAAGTGACTCGCTTTCACGACGAATTGAATCCGCTTTTTGGCGGGCATCATCCGGAGCCAAACGCGGAAGGCATGGAGGAAGTTTCAAATTTTGTTCGCGGCGGAAAAGCGCAACTCGGACTCGGACTGGACGGCGACGCGGACCGTTTCGGAATTGTGGATAAGGACGGAACATGGCTGACGCCGAACCAGGTGTTGACGCTTGCTTTGTATCACTTGAAAAAAAATCGCGGCTGGACCGGCGCGATCGTCCGCACCGTTCCGACGAGTCATCAGGTGGACGCGGTCGCGGAATGGCTTGGAGTGAAAGTTCATGAAACACCGGTTGGCTTCAAATACATCGGCGCGCTGATGGAAAGCGAACCGATCATCGTCGGCGGCGAGGAATCCGGCGGTTTGAGCGTGAAAGGTCACGTGCCGGAAAAAGACGGAATTCTCGCGTGCCTGCTCATGGCGGAACTGGTCGCGACGGAAAAGAAATCGCTCGGAAAAATTTTAAAGGAATTGGAAAAACGGATTGGCGAATTCCATACGGACCGGATCAACGTTTCCATTCCGTCCGAAAAAAAAGAAACGTTGCTGGCAAAGCTTGGCTCCGGTCTTTCAAAAATCGGCCCGTTCAAAGTGGAAAAATTCATTACGACGGACGGATACAAATTTCTGCTTCCTGACAAGGAATGGGTGGCTTTTCGGGCAAGCGGCACAGAGCCGCTGATTCGTTGTTACATCGAAGCAAAATCCGAAGCGGGAATGAAAAAGCTCCGCGCCGCCTGCCGCGCGTTGCTCGCCGGGTAATCGCTGCGCGGAGTCGCACCCGTGTGTTCAATAAAAATGGCGCGCTCTTGGAAAACATCGAACTCTGGATAAACATGGATTACGAATCTTTCTCCGAAAGAGGACACACAAGAGTTCTTTAATTGGCATTCTCTGCGGTAATTCATTTGGCAATTCAGTTTTTTCCACTGTAGCATTTTGCCATGCTACTCACGCTGACGACGACCCATAGTCCAGCTACCGATCTAGGATTTTTGCTTCGCAAAAATCCAGCGCGACCGCAGTCGTTCCATCTGAATTTCGGTCGAGCGCACGTGTTTTATCCCGAAGCGACGAGTGAGTACTGCACGGTTGCGTTGCTCGTGGAGCTGGATCCGGTTGCGCTGGTGCGGAATCGTCGCGGGCCGCGTGGCGAAGGCGGCGCACTGGAGCAATACGTCAATGATCGTCCTTACGCCGCGTCGTCTTTTTTGAGCGTTGCAATTGCCGAGGTTTTCGGCAGCGCATTGTCCGGCAAAAGCAGGGAAAAGCCGGAACTTGTCGAAACGCCGATGCCATTTCGCGTTCGTTTTTCCGCATTGCCGTGTCGCGGCGGTGAGGAATTTCTGAAAAAACTTTTCGAACCGCTCGGTTACAAAGTCACCGCGCGACGCCTGCCGCTGGATGAAAAATTTTCCGATTGGGGCGAAAGCGCGTATCACCAGGTTGAACTGGAGACCTCGCTGCCGTTGCGGATTCTGCTCACGCATCTTTACGTCCTCGTGCCGGTGCTCGACAACGACAAGCATTATTGGGTGGGCGATGATGAAGTGAAAAAGCTGTTGCGCCACGGCGAAGGCTGGTTGTCATCGCATCCCGAACGCGAACTCATCGCGCGCCGCTATCTCAAACATCAACGCAGCCTCGTGGACGATGCGTTGGCTCAGTTGGCGGAGGAAAGCGATCTCGTCGCGGACGTTGAAATACGCGATGCCGAAGAAGCTGCGCTGGAAGCAACGCTTGGCAGCAGACGGCGTGAGTCGGGTCAAACTGTTCTGCAATCGGAGCGCGACTCTGTGAGTCGCAGCAGCGCGGATCAGCCAATGAAACTCGGGAATGTTTCCGATTCAGAAACTCGAACATCGCTGCGGGTCGCAGACCCGCGCTCCGTTCAGGGTAGCAGCCGACGTGAGTCGGCTCCAACTTCGCCCGTGCCGTCGGAGAATCAGAGCGGACTCACGTCCGCTGCTACAGAAAGCGAGACGATTTCCCTGAACGAACAACGTCTCGGTTCGGTGCTGGCCGCGATGAAAGCCGGCGGCGCGACGCGGGTTCTGGATTTGGGCTGCGGCGAAGGACGATTGCTGCGGGCATTGTTGAAGGAAAAACAATTCAGCGAAATCGTCGGCATGGATGTCTCGCATCGCGCGCTGGAAATCGCCCGGGACCGACTGCACTTCGACCGTTTGCCGCCCGTTCAAAAGGAGCGCATTCGTCTGTTGCACGGCTCGTTGATTTATCGCGACGAACGCCTCGCCGGTTTCGATGCCGCCGCCGTGGTGGAAGTGATTGAACATCTCGATGCCGCGCGATTGGCGGCATTCGAACGCGTGCTGTTCGACTGCGCAAAGCCAAAGACCGTCGTCATCACCACACCCAACCGCGAGTACAACGTGAAATGGGAAACATTGCCCGCCGGAAAATTCCGTCATCGCGATCATCGCTTCGAATGGACGCGCGCGGAATTTCAGGAATGGGCAAACCGCGTCGCCGCGCGTTTCGATTACCAAGTGCGCTTCCTGCCCGTCGGGCCGGAAGATGCAATCGTCGGCTCTCCAACGCAAATGGGGGTGTTTGAACGCTTATGAAAACGCTGTTGATCCTCGAAGATAATCCAGATCGAAGCGCGCAATTCCGCGCTGCGATAAAAGAGCTTGGGGAGGAATGGTCCATCCAGATCTGGCCGGACGCGCCCAGCATGATTGCGCAATGCGAACAATATTTTGAAAATGCTCATCTGATTTCGCTTGATCATGACCTGAACCCGCAACCCGGTGTCACAACGGATCCAAAGAGCGGTCTGGAAGTCGCGAAGTTTTTGACAAGCCATCTCCCGATTTGCCCTGTCATCATTCACTCGTCCAACACTGACGCGTCGTGGTCAATGCACAACGAATTTCGCTTTGCAGGTTGGAGTGCAGAACGCGTGGGTCCAATTGGTGAAGACTGGATACTGAAGTTATGGCTGCCCAAAGTACGTCAGGCGATAGCGAATTGGCACGGACCTGCTCTCTTCCGCAAACAAAGCGATCACGACCAAAGAATTCAGCGTACGCTCGTCTCGTTGGAAGGATTGGCGATTGGCGATGCCGTTGGCGAAATGCTCGCTTATCGCCACCGTGACGCTCCAGAAACAATTTCCGGCGGACTGGCTTCGGGGCCGTGGTTTCGGACGGATGACTCCGAAATGGCTATTTCGATTTTTGAAATCCTCAACTTATACGGCCACATCCATCAGGACGCGTTGGCGCGGCGATTTGCCTGGCGTTTCAATTGCGACCCGGAACGTGGGTACGGAAAAATGACTCGCATTCAACTTCGGGAAATAAATGCCGGAGCAAAGTGGAGGGAAATGGCTGCGACAGCATTCGGCGGACAAGGTTCCATGGGGAATGGAGGAGCGATGCGAATTCCACCTCTTGGCGCTTACTTTGCTGATAATTTCACTCGCGCGCGAGACGAAGCAAAACTGTCTTGTGAAGTCACCCACACACATCCAGAGGGGATCGCAGGCGCAATAGCGACGGCGATAGCGGCTGCAAGTGCTTGGCAACTTCGAGGCGAGAAACCGGAAAATCGGGTCCGCGCACTTTTCGACGCGGTGATGCAATTCACGCCGGAAAGCAAAGTGCGTCGAGGAATTTCATTAGCCTCGCAAATCCCGCCGGAAATTCCCATCGAAGATGTCGCAAAAGCACTCGGAAACGGTTCTCTGGTGCTCGCGTCAGATACTGTTCCTTACGCCATTTGGTGTGCCGCGCATAATCTCGACAATTATGCAGACGCAATATCAACCGCAATTTCCGGAGGCGGCGATTGTGATACAAATGCGGCAATCGTTGGCGGAATTGTTGCATGTTTTGTCGGGCAAGAAGGAATTCCTGCCGACTGGCGGAACCAACGCGAAAGATTTCCATTTGAGAAATGAAACTCACCATTCCCGAACTTTCCTTCGTTGTCCTCGTCGGCGTTTCGGGCTCGGGCAAGAGCACGTTTGCGCGGAAGCATTTCAATCCGACGGAAATTCTCTCTTCAGATTACTGCCGCGCGCTGGTTTCGGATGACGAGAATTGTCAGGCGGCAACCCGGGACGCTTTTGAAGTGTTGCATTTCATCGCTCGCAAACGGCTGACGGCGGGAAAACTGACGGTTGTTGACGCGACCAACGTTCAGCCGGAATCGCGCAAGCCGCTGGTCCAGATCGCGCGCGAGTTTCATTGTCTGCCGGTGGCGATTGTGCTCGATGTGCCCGAACGCGTCGCGCATGACCGGAACAAATCGCGGCCGGATCGGGATTTTGGTCCGCACGTGATTCGTCAGCAATCGCAGCAGTTGCATCGTTCGTTGCGCGGATTGCAGCGCGAAGGATTTCGTCATGTTCACGTTTTGAAATCGCTGGAGGAAATTGATGCGGCAGTCATCGAACGGCAGCCGTTGTGGAACAATCTCAAGCACGAACACGGACCGTTTGACATCATCGGCGATGTTCATGGGTGTTTTGATGAACTGGTCGATCTGCTCAAAAATCTTGGTTACGAAATAGCGACCGATGTGGCGACGGATTGTTCAACGGAGCGCGGGTCTGTGACCCGCAGCAATGTTGGCGAGTCCGAATCAAAGATTCTCCAGAACGTTGCCGGCGAATCAGCGATGCTGCGACTCGCAGAGTCGCGGTCCGACGGAGCGGACTCGCGTCCGCTGCTGCATCATCCGCAGGGGCGCAAACTCGTCTTTCTCGGCGATCTTGTGGATCGCGGGCCGAAGATTCCGCAAGTGCTCAAGCTGGTGATGAACGCCGTCGCGAGCGGCGCGGCGTTGTGCGTTCCGGGCAATCACGACATGAAACTCATGCGCAAGCTGCGCGGGCGCGACGTGCAGATTACCCACGGTCTCGCGGAATCGCTGGCGCAACTGGCCGCGGAGCCGGAAGAGTTTCACAGTCGCATCGCAGAGTTCATTGACGATCTCGTGAGCCATTACGTTCTCGACGACGGCAAACTCGTGGTTGCGCACGCGGGAATGAAAGAGGCAATGCAGGGCCGCGGTTCCGGCGCGGTGCGTGAATTCGCGTTGTTCGGCGAAACCACCGGCGAGACGGACGAATTTGGTTTGCCAATTCGATACAACTGGGCGGCGGAATATCGCGGTGCGGCAATGGTGGTTTACGGACACACGCCTGTGCCTGAACCGGAATGGCTGAATCGCACGATCAACATTGATACCGGCTGCGTCTTCGGCGGAAAACTCACAGCGTTGCGTTATCCCGAAAAGGAACTGGTTTCCGTTCCGGCAAAACAGACTTACGCGGAATCGCGAAAGCCATTTCTGCCGACCGAAGTTTCAGCGCCGGTTTTGTCCGCACAACAGCAGCACGACGATTTGCTCGATCTTGCCGACGTCATCGGCAAACGCATCGTCAGCACGCGATTGCATGGCAACGTGACGATTCGCGAAGAGAATGCCACCGCCGCGCTCGAAGTGATGAGCCGTTTCGCCGCGAATCCCAAGTGGCTGATTTATCTGCCGCCCACAATGTCGCCGAGCGAGACCAGTCACGCGCCGGGATTGCTGGAGCATCCGGCCGAAGCGTTTGCGTATTTCCGTCACGCCGGTGTGCCGCGGGTGGTCTGCGAAGAAAAACACATGGGCTCGCGCGCGGTCGTAATTATCTGTCGCGACGAAGATGCGGCGCGAAAAACCTTTGGCGTGACCGATGAAGGCATTGGCATCTGTTACACGCGCACCGGGCGAAGATTTTTCGATGATGCGGATTTGGAAAAAGAATTTCTGAATCGCGTGCGCGTCGCGGTCACGACTGCCGGACTGTGGGAAGAATTTAAATCGGACTGGTTCTGCCTGGATTGTGAATTGATGCCGTGGTCTGCGAAGGCGCAGGAATTATTGAAGCAACAATACGCCGCCGTCGGAACCGCGGCGCATGCCAGTCTGTCGGCGGAAGTTGCCGCGCTTGAGCAAACACTGGCGCGTGGACTCGACGTCAGCGAACTCCTGGCGCGCGCGAATTCGCGACGGCAAATGGTGAATGACTACGTCGAGGCGTATCGGCGTTATTGCTGGCCGGTGAATTCGGTGGAGGATTTCAAACTCGCTCCGTTTCATCTGCTCGCCAGCGAAGGACAGGTTCACACCGACAAACCGCACGACTGGCACATGCAAACGCTGGCGCGGCTGTCCGGCGGAATTTTGATCGCAACTCCATTTCGGATTATTGACGTGACGAATCCGCAGAGCGAAGCGGAAGGCGTCTGCTGGTGGGAAGAACTGACCGGTCGTGGTGGCGAAGGCATGGTGGTGAAACCGTTGGAGTTCATCGTGCGCAGCCGGCGCGGACTTGTTCAACCCGCTGTGAAATGTCGCGGGCGCGAATACCTCCGCATCATTTACGGCCCGGAATATACGGCGGACGAAAATCTTGAACGGCTTCGCAATCGCGGTCTTTCCACGAAACGTTCGCTGGGGTTGCGTGAATTCGCACTGGGCATCGAAGCGCTCGAACGTTTCGTTCGCAAAGAGCCTTTGCGCCGCGTGCATGAAGCCGTGTTCGGCGTGCTGGCATTGGAAAGCGAACCGGTGGATCCGCGGCTGTGAATGCAGGCGATTCGAGAGAACGCAAAAACTCAAACAGGATTTTTCGCCTTTCGTAAACTCTGCCCGATTTTCAGTAAAAATCAGCTCTGGATTGCGCGGAAATCCAATCGTAGATTTCAATTTGAAAATTTTCTCCCCAATCGGGTTTCGGGTAAGACCCACTGTAATCAAAGAGGTTTGAGTCGTAGTAAATCTGGCATGAACAAACGCTATGTGATCCAATGGAAATCCAGAGTCAATGGCCGCTGCGGCCGCGGAACGAAATTATTCGAACAGGAGGAAGCCAACAACCTTGTTGAAGAGCTGAATCGCGAATTTCCGCAAATTGAACATCAGGCTGTCGAAAGCCCGTCCGAAAATTCCGAACCGGAATCCGCGCCCACATCCGAACCCGCGCTTTCCGTTGCGTGATTGCGGAAAAACGAATGAGGGTTTTACCCCATTCCGACGCGGACACATTTTGTTACGATGGCTTCAATGTGATTGAGAGTGGCAATCACAGCGGCTCCGAGTGGAGCCGCATTTTTTTTGTTCAGATGACGCGCGCGGAAACCGCGCAATTCCCGAGTGCCTTTTTTCCGTCCGGGTGTAGGTTTTTATGGGATGAATCTGGAAGATTTTGAGAGCGGCATCAGGCAGATCTGGCAACGCCAGCCCAGGCTCATCGTGTTGCTGGTGATCGGTTTCATTATCTTCGTTTTCGTTGTTCTCGATGCCCGGCGACACAAACAAAAACATCGCCGGAAACATCCGAAAAAATTTTAGGATTTTCAGGCGCGCGGGGAAATTTCCAAAAAAATGGCGACCCTATCGGGACTCGAACCCGAGCTACCGCCGTGAAAGGGCAGTGTCCTAACCGCTAGACCATAGGGTCGTCTGAGGCGGCGCAAAATATAATCGCGAACGAAGCGATGTCACGCAAAATTCGCTTTGCGTTGACAAAAGATTTCAATAGGTTGGCCTCACTTGCTTCATGAAAGTTTATATTGACGGAAGATTTTACGACGAACGCGACGCGAAGATCTCGGTGTTCGATCACGGACTGCTTTATGGCGACGGCATTTTCGAAGGCATTCGCGCTTACAACGGCCGCGTGTTCCGGTTGAAGGAGCACATTGACCGGCTGTTTTATTCCGCGAAAGCGATTCTTTTGAAAATCCCATTGTCGCGCGCCGCGATCACCGAAACTGTGGTCGAAAGCTGCCGTCAAAATAAAATCCGCGACGGTTACATCCGGCTCGTCGTCACGCGCGGCGTCGGAACGCTCGGCTTGAATCCGTATCGCTGCAAAAAATCCTCGGTGATCGTCATCGCGGATAAAATTCAGCTTTATCCTCCGGCGCTTTACGAGCGCGGAATGGAAATCGTCACCGTGCCGACCGTGAGGAACCTTCACAGCGCGGTGAATCCGGCGATCAAGTCGTTGAATTATCTGAACAACATTCTGGCGAAAATCGAGGCGATCAACGCCGGCTGCGAGGAAGCGGTGATGTTGAACGCCGAAGGTTTTGTTTCCGAATGCACGGGCGATAACATTTTCATTATCAAAAACGGAAAACTGCAAACGCCGCCGCTTTCCGCC
>DASSNZ010000020.1:0-8196 GCA_035701135.1 Verrucomicrobiia bacterium | reverse complement strand
GCAAACTATTTATTATTTCGATAACAATGCCACAACGCGCGTCGCGCCGGAAGTGTTGGAGGCGATGCTTCCGTTCCTGCGCGAATCCTGGGGAAATCCGTCATCGGTTTATCGTTTTGGAAAACAGGTCGCCCGTCATTTGGAAAGTGCGCGGGAAAAAGTCGCGGCATTGATCAATGCGGAACCGCGCGAAATCATTTTCACAAGTTGCGGAACGGAAAGCAACAACTCGGCGATTCACAGCGCGCTCCTGACCAATCCGTCCAAAAAGCACATTGTCACGACCTCCGTTGAGCATTCGGCGAACATCAAATTTTGCGCGGCGCTTCAAAAGCAAGGTTTTCAAACCACGTTCCTGCCGGTTGAATCCGACGGCGCGCTGGATTTGCATTTGCTCGAAAAAACGATCCGGCCCGACACCGCGATTGTCTCCGTGATGTGGGCGAATAATGAAACCGGAGTGATTTTTCCGATTGAAGAAATCGCCGCGATCTGCCGGAGCAAAGAAGTTTTGTTTCACACCGACGCCGTGCAGGTGGCGGGAAAATTGAAAATGGATGTCCGGGAAACCGGCGTGGATTTTTTGTCGCTTTCCGCCCACAAACTTCACGCGCCAAAAGGAATCGGTTTGCTATATGTCAGGCGGAAAAACCGGTATCATCCGTTCGTGACCGGCGGCGGGCAGGAAAACGGGCGGCGCGGCGGAACGGAAAATGTGGCGAACATCGTTGCGTTTGGCCGCGCGGCGGAAATGGCGGCGACGCATTTGATCACGGAAAACGCGCGGATTGGCGCGCTGCGCGACAAATTGGAAAACGGAATTCTGCAAAAAATTTCCGGAACGATCCGCAACGGATCGAAAGAATCGCGGTTGTCGAACACGACGAATATTTCATTCGATTCCGTTGAGGCGGAAAGCGTTTTGCTGATGCTGGATCAGCTCGGCATTTGCGCATCGAGCGGTTCGGCCTGTTCGTCGGGTTCGCTGGATCCGTCCCATGTTTTGATGGCGATGGGTTGCGGTGTGTCGCGGGCGAGAAGCAGTGTGCGATTCAGTCTCGGTGTTTACAATACCGAACCGGAAGTGAATTACGTTTTGGAAAAACTCCCGCCAATCATCGCCCATTTGCGTGCGCATTCGACAAAAGCGAAAAGTCATTCCGGCGAAACGGTCGCGGCGTAATTGTAAATTCTTGGTTTTTCGGATCCGACTTTTTGGAATTCCGTGAGAATCCGTTTCTGATTCCGAACCTGAAATCCGCGTTTAGGATTTCCGTTTGAACAATTCGCTCGGGTCGGCAAGGTTCAAAACTGACAGATCCAGACCGGCGCTCGGCTCGCGTTCCTTGGCAAGTTCCAATTGTTTCGCAATTTTCCCGACTGCGGTTGTGGCAAAATATTTCACCGCGCCGACGCTGAGTTGCGCTTTGAAAATTACGACCAGAAGACAATGTTCGTCCACGCACATCGCGAACATGCTGAACGCCTCGCCTTGTTGATAGACGCTGTTGAAATTGGTTTCGTTGACCAGATTTGCAATCGTCTGGTTCGCCAGGTAAGCGCCGGAAGCCAGCGCCGCAATCGTCGTGAGATCGAATTGCCGCGCGTCGCCCTGGTGCGTGATGAGGAATCCGCCTTTGTCAATGACCAGCGCGCTCGTGGCGTCGGTCTGTTTCAGCAACTCGCGCAACGCATCATCGAGTTGCTGAATGTCTTCCTCGATAAGTTGGGGGAGAGTGGACATGTCACGCGTATTGCGGCGTTCCCTGGTTGATGTATTTGTTCAGCAACATCCGCGTAATCATATTCAGCGATTCAAATACGCCTTCGCATTTGTGCGCGACGGAAGTGAACGATGGCACCTGGACTTCGCGGTTGTTGAGCAGGAATTCCATGTATTCGACCGGCGCGACGCCGGGCAAATCGCGTTTGTTGTATTGCAACACGTACGGAATGTCCGCGAGATTGAGTTTCAACGCGCGCAAATTTTCTTCAAGGTTCTGAAAACTTTCCACGTTTTCCGACATTTTTTCGTATTGCGAGTCCGCGACAAACACGATGCCGTCCACGCCGCGCAAAACGAGTTGGCGCGTGGTGTTATAAATCACCTGGCCGGGCACCGTGTAAAGCTGAAACTTGGTTTTGAAACCTTTTATGGACATCGCTTCGATCGGCAGGAAATCGAAAAACAACGTGCGGTCCGAACTCGTCGCGAGAGAAACGAGCTTGCCTTTGTTGCCGGCGGCGGTTTGCACATGATCGTGCACTTGCACGAGGTTCGTCGTCTTGCCGCCCATTGCGGGGCCGTAATAGACGATTTTGACCTGCAGTTCTTTGGTTGCCTGATTGATAATTGCCATAACACTATTTTTATTGCTGCTTTTTTCGATCGAGTTCGCCCGCGAGCGCCGCCAGTTCCGCCGTGGGCAACCCTTGTCCCGCGCGTCCGAACGCCGCGAAGAAAATCGCGTTCACCCGGAAAATTTTCCATGGCACATTGCCGACGGTGAAATTCAAATTGTTCAATTCGCCCATGCGAAGTTCCTTCGTGCATTGGCTGACTTTTCCAAAAATATGAGGAAGAAAAGCCGCCAGCGTATCGCCGTTCAGATCGGGCGAAAGTTTGCTCGCGACCATCAACCCATCCGGCAACGCTACCAGCGCGCCGGCGACTCCGTCCATCGCCGCCGCGCGCGAAACGACTTCATTCGGCGTCGCGCAACGGCTGAGAAAATTGGTTCCCGGCGACGGCTGGCGTTTGAATTCGCTCACGTCCACTTTCGCGGAATCCGCGTTGTCGTCCCAGACATAGTAATTGGTTTCCATCGGCTTGCTCACGGCGCGGCTGGGCAATCCGGGATTTGTATCCGATGGAGTATCCTGCGGAGCGGGCGCGTTCGGCTGCGGAAAACCGAAGAAAAGATTTGGAATGCTTTCGTCCAGCGCGACTTTTTGTTTCGGACGAACGGAATTTTTTCCACGCGCCAGAAACAAAGGCGTGACGACCTTCATCGGAAGTTCGAGCATCGCGCCGTCGTGCGCGGAAACGGAGTGCGGCTGCGCGGGCGTGAGCCAGGAACGCAAGGTTCTCCAGGGAAAAGCAACTTTGCCGCGTTTCATCGCTTCTTCGAGAAATTTCGCGGGAATGGCAAGCTGCAATCGCGCCAGTTTTGATTGAACGATTTCCTGGCGCAACGCTTCGGGCCACGCCTCGGCCACAGCCGCGAGCTGGATCAGAAACGTATCGGAATCGTCCGTCACTGTCTCAATAGGCGACACGGCGGGCGCGGGATTCGCAGCATCGTTGCGCGGCGCCGGAGTCGGCGGAGTCGCCGGAGCCGGAGATGCCGCGGAAGAAATGGACGCGCCCAGGCTTTTTTGCAGTTCAGACGACAACGTGATGGTTGGAGGAGGGCCAGCAGGCGTCGGGGCCGAAGGCTTTGAAGCGGGCGCGGAAGAAATGGGATTTCGCGAAATTATCGGAGCGGGAATCGAAGCCGGAGTCGCGGGCTTCGCCGGAATGCTCGGCGCAATTGGCGCGGCGGGCGGAATCGGTTGAGCCGGCGCAATGGGCGCTGCGGGTATTTCTCGTGTTGGCGCTGCGGGCGTGACCGAGCGCACCGGCGAGGGTTTTTCAGCGGTTTTCGTCGGACCGACGGAGAAGATCAATCCTTCGCCGCGACCGCCGAATGGTCCGCTGATTTCTTCGGAAACTTTGATTTGCTTTTGGTGTTTGCGCCGGGCGAGGAGCGCCGGGCTGATGCGGCTTAAAATTTCGGATAACGGAAGAGAAACTTGAATATCATCGCCCTCGGCATTTTCAGAAAAAAGTTGCGGCGCGCTTTTGCGAAGTTCGCCAAACGGAATTTTCACCGAGCCCGAAGCCAACTGCGAGAGAACCCGTTCCGGCGCGATGGAAAGCGTCGCGTCGCCGCCCACTTCGATGTCGAGAACGCGGCCTTTGAGCGCGAGCGGCAATCCGTTCAGAACGGCTTGGAGCGGAATATAGATGGCATCGCCGTTTGTTGCGGCGCTTGTTTGCGCGGCGGCCGCGCCATTCGGATATTTGGGACGGAATTGCGGCGGCTCGGCGTGCGGGGCAGTGGCGATTCCGGAGTTGCCGTTTTGATTTTGCCCGGCGGAGGAAATTCCATCCGTTTCTTTGCCGGCGAAAAGATTTTTAAAAAAATCAAACATGGTTAGCCGTGTGTTAATGCGCGTTGGATGCTGCTGCGTGAACCGGTGGAATGAGAGTGGATCATTCCAAAAACGCTCGGAGCCGCCGTCGCTGTGGCGCTCCAAAGATTTTCGCAGTTTGCCGATGCACGATTTATATTCATTCGCTTTGAATTCTCTTTAGACCTTTCCAACACGGGCAAGTTCCATGCCACGACGGCGACAAAGCGCGCGCGAACTCGCGGATTCGCTCGGAACGAAAATAATCGAACAACCCGCGCCCAACGATGTCTTTGGTTGGAAAGGATTGAAAGTTTGTGGAATTTGAAAATGGCGGAAATAAAAAATCAGATTTCGGTTGTTCGGAGTTGCGAAACATGCGGTTGTCCCATCAATGGACTGCGTTGTCCATCTGTGCGCCCGGTTTTGGAAAATCACAACCGGCGTTGGAATCGGACGGATCGGGCAAATCCTTTCGCAATAGTGATAATCACGAAACCCAAGAAATTTCCGCGCTTATTCTCTCGACGGAATGGGGCTTGCTAGGAACAGGTGAACGGCGGCGCTTGCATCCAGTCTGTGCGAGCGCGCCTCTGAAAATCTTTTATGGAATCGCGTTACAAAATCCTCCTGTTGGATGATGACCAGGCGTTGCTGGAAATGTACAAGGAAACGCTCGCGCAACTGCCGA
Source organism: Verrucomicrobiia bacterium (assembly GCA_035701135.1). Taxonomy (GTDB): domain Bacteria; phylum Verrucomicrobiota; class Verrucomicrobiia; order Limisphaerales; family DASXHY01; genus DASXHY01. Next base: position 3,329 of record DASSNZ010000020.1, on the reverse strand, counting down.
GCAAACCTGAAGTGCATACCGCGACGAATGGCCGGCGCGCGCTGGCATTGTTGGATTCCGAACCTTTTCGTTTGCTGATTTGCGATTTGAAAATGCCGAAAATGGACGGTTTGCAGGTGCTCGCGATTGTGCGCCGGCGTTTTCCCGAATTGCGAACGGTCGTGATGACGGCAATGCAGGATGAGGAATTCCGCTCGCGCGCTTACGCGATGGGCGTGGATCTGTTCTGGCTCAAACCCGACACGCATCAGAATATGCGGATGTTTCTGGAATGCCTGGAATCGCTGCTCGGCCGCGACAATGAAGGCGGCTTTCGCGGCGTCCAGAGCAAGGGGTTGATGGACATTATCCAGATGGAATGCCTTTCGCAAAGTTCAACGGTCATGCGCATTACGCGCGGCTCGCTGGTCGGCAAAATCTGGATTCAATCCGGCGAATTGATTGACGCCGAAGCCGAAGGCGCGCGCGGCGAGGCGGCGTTTCGCAGAATTCTTGAATGGAAATCCGGCACGTTTGAAAATCTTCCCGCCGAACCGGAGCGCGAACGAACGATTCAAAAATCCGTCAACGCCTTGTTGCTCGAAACCGCGCAGGCGATTGATGAAACCGCGCAGCCGGCCGATCCATCCGCCGAGGAGGATTCCATTCATCGCAAAACGGTCTGGCGCCTTTCCGCTCTTACCCGCGAAGGCGCGGAATGGGTGGTGACGCAACCGGAATCCGGAAAGCCGGAAGGGTGGGGAACCGAATCATCCGAGGAACTGGGCAAATGGATGCAAATGGCCGAAGCCACCTGCCGCCGGCTCAGCGAAAAGCTCGACGCCGGGCCGCTTTCCTACATTCGCGGCGGCAGCCTGGATCGCCGCGTCGTTTGCCTGCCTTGGAATGGAAAAATGTTTCTCGTCGCATGGCCGCCGCAGGCCGAGGGAAATCTGTTGGAGCAAACCAAAAAACTCACCGCCTCATGGGACTCCTGACATTATTTTCCAAATCCGGCCCGGTGGTCCGGCGCTTGCCTTCGGGCAGCGTAACGGCGGATCGCCAGGGAAATATTCTGGCGACGACCGTTTCCTCATCTTATCCATCCGAGGTATTGAGCGAGGTGGCGCGGGAAATTCTGGCGTTATTTCGCGAGGCAAAAGTCGCACAAATGCCGGTGACCGAATTGACAATTCATTTCGCCAGTTTGCAGATCACCGCCCGGGAACTTCGCGGCGGCGCAATTCTTTTTCTTTCGCCCAAGACCGTTTCCTCAGAAACTGACCCTCGCTTATGAGCACATCCAAAAAATTGGAACAACTGATCACGCAGATGGAGAACTATCTGGAGTGCTGGAAACAATTCAATGGCTTCGTCAACCTGGCGCGCTCGAAAAAATTCAGCGCCGAGGATGAAAACCAATTTTTGGAAATCAAAAGCGTCATCGTGCAGGAACTGGAATTGATTCTCGCGTCGGTGGAAGTTCATTCGCCGACCAAGGAAGAAGTCCACACGCTGATCGGGAATTCGCCCTCGCTGCGTTATCTCAGCGAAATGAACGAAGGCGCGCTGCGAAATCTCGAAAGCCAATGGCATAAAATTTACATCGGCTGGCATTCCATCCTCGGCCAACTGAAAGTCCGTTACAACGAAGAAGATTCCAAAAGCGGCTTCGCCTCGTTTTTGGGAAAAAAGAGCGGAAAATAAATCCTTCTCCGCTCAAATCTGAGCCCGACGAATTGTGGCATTCCGCAGGAAACCGTCATGAACAATGGCGCGAAAAAATTCATCATTGTCAATTCACCGGTTGGGAACCGCTTTATCGACTGGTCAAGCCTTGAAAATCACCGGCAAAATTGGAAACGCTGACGTTCTGAGTCGCTGCGCTGAATCCACTACAAATTGCGCAACAGAATTGAAGATTTCCCATCATTATTTCGCCAGCGTCAATCCAATCACTCCGGCCACCGCCAGCGCCGCGCCGACCAGTGTCCGCCACGTGATCCGGTCACCTTCCCAGAAATGCGCCATCGGCGTGACGACCAGCGGCGTGGTCGCCACAATCGGCAGCACAATGGAAGTTTTTTCGCTGATCAGCGCCCACTGATAACACGTCACGCCGAGCGCGGGTCCGGCCAGCGACGTTCCAATCATCCACGGCCAGCCTTTCGCCCAGTTTCTTTTCGATGGCAACGAAGTTTTTTGCGCCACTTTCAAACAGGAAAAAACAAACGCCGAAATGACGATTCCGCCCAGCACGCGCTGCCACGCGGCGTTCATCGCGTCGGAAACGCCATGCAAAGGATGGCCCGCGGTTTGGGCGACTTCGTACGCTTTGCGACTGATGACCGCGCCGCCGCCCTGGCAAAGCGCCGACAAAATTCCGAAGGAAATTCCCACGGACAAACCGTGAATCGGTTGCGCGTCCGCTTTGCGCGGCAGCAACGCGACCGCGACTCCGACGAGAATCAAAATGCCGAAACCAGCCTGCGCCGGAGTCGGCGCGTGCCCAAGCCAAAGCCATTCCGCAATCGCTCCGAACGGCGCGGCGAGGCAATGGATTAAGACAATGGTGCGCCGCGCGCCGATGCGCGGATACGCCTGAAACATCGCGAGATCGCCAACGCCAAATCCGATGCAGCCGCTGGCGAACAGCAACGGAAACGCCGCGCCGCTGATTCCGGCGGTTGCGAAATGAGTCCAAAGCCCGAGCAAAACGGCGACGAAGAGGAGCCGGACGAGATTGGCTTCGGTGCCGTTGACAAAATGCGAAAGACGCCGCGCGCTGATCGCGGACAAAGAAAACAAAATGGTCGTCAGGAACGCAGCCAACATTTTCGGGCAAAGTGTGACTGTCGCGCGCCGGAGTTCAAGCTTTGCGTGGAGGTTTCTTTTGGAAATGACCGCGAAAAAGCGGAGCCTGCATCAGGAATTCCGCATGATTTTATCGCGTAGCGGGGTTCGGATCACGCGCTGTCGCGAGTTGCGCGGCAAAATCTGTCACTTGTTTTGGATAACCGGCCATGGTGAGCAAATGAATTGCGTTTCGTGTGAGGCACGGTCCTTTCCGCAACAAATAATCAAATCGCGCCGTTCCGTTTTCGACGATTTCGGAAAAATGATAGGAATCAAATTCATTTCGCAGCAGCGTTGTCAGTTCATCATCGTGTGTGCTCGCAAAAACCAATCCACGGCTTGCCAGATATTTCAGCACTGCGGCTCCGGCGGCGATTCGTTCGCGCGAATTGGTGCCGCGAAAAATCTCGTCCAATAAAAATAAACCGCGCCTTCCGTTTTCCTCGTTCATCATTCGCAACAGTTCGGTCGCCTCGAAAATGAAATAGCTTTGT
>DASSNZ010000019.1:0-4691 GCA_035701135.1 Verrucomicrobiia bacterium | reverse complement strand
AAGGAATTGCATCGAAAGGGCCGATCGAAATGAATGGAAACAATGTGACGGTGGATAGCTTTAATTCTGCAGTTACAGGCCCATATTCTTCATCAACGCCTCGGCGCTCAAAAGGCGATGTGGCGTCAAACGCAACTATTAGGAATGCCGTGGACGTGGGCAACGCCAATATTTATGGTCATGTATCCACCGGTCCGAATGGAACTATTTATGTTGGAAATAACGGAGCGATTGGGGATGTGGACTGGCAAAGCAGCCATAGCGGAATCCAGGACGGTTGGTCCGATTCCACTTCCAATTTTACGTTTCCCGAAACCAGTTTGCCTTCGGATTACGCCAGCTACGCGACACCTACGAGCGGATACGTGACAAACACAACGTATGTAATAAATACGAATAGCGTTACTGTTACGATCCTTCCAAGCCCAATTCCCACAGGCACAATTACAAACAGGATTAAGATAAATGGCGATTGGGTATATCTATATACTTATCCCACGTACTCATCGAATGCAGTTACGACAGTGGATTACTATGATAATATTTTGGTTGGTGGAAACAACTATCAGGCCAGCTCTTTAAGCGGAAAAACAATAGTTCTTCCCGGCAGTGGCTCTGGAGTCACATTGGTTTTGCCGAATGGCTTGAACATGAGCGGAAACGACCAGTTTACGATCGCGCAAAATGCGAGCATCACCGTCTATTCAGGCGGAACTTCATGCAACATTGGCGGAAACGGAGTAATTAACCAGGCTGGGTACGCGCAGGATTTTATTCTTTACTGCGCGCCGACCGTTAAGTCGTTTGGGCTTAGTGGAAATGGTTCGTTCACAGGGGTTTTTGTCGGGCCAAGTGTTGATCTCTCCTTGAACGGCGGTGGAAACAATACCATTGATTTCGTCGGAGCGCTTTTGGTGAATTCGCTGACACTCAATGGACATTTCAATATCCACTACGATGAAGCGTTGGGAACGTTGCCTTCGGGCGGACGTTTTCTCGCGACCTCGTGGGATGAGATTCCCGTCGCGTCGCTTCCCTGAGTTTGGAGCGCATTTCAATTCACTCGCAGCCCTGGCGGAGTTCCGCATAGGCTGCGAGTTTTTCTTTTTCTGTGATTTAACCGAAGGGAATTTTTTCCGATAACAGCTTTGCGAACGGCGGAATTTATGCTAGTAATGTTTAGCATGAGCCGCTTTTTTAAACGCAATATCAGTTTTCAAGGCCGCATCGCGCGGGGCGTTATCGGCACCCTGCTGCTCATCGCCGGCATCATCATGGCGGATTTCAAGTTGTGGGTCTGCATCACGCTGGTTGTAATCGGTTTGTTCATTATTTTTGAAGCCGTTCGCGGCTGGTGTCTGGCTCGCGCCTGCGGCATTCGCACGAAACTCTGAAGGAAATCAAGAGACTGGCTTGAATAGCTGATCCGACGCATTCTGCCGGAAATTCGCCGGGAATCGCAAACTCGCGTTTCGATCCAATTTCGCTTCTTTGACGAGAGGCATCGGATATCCTGGCAAAAAAGAGAATCATAGTTGCGATTGCGTTCGGACGTGAAATTGTTGTTCAATTGGCAATGCCCTTTTTCCATGAACTCACGCAGTTTTCGGAGTCCCGTCGCGGAATTTTCAACAATATGAAAACGAGTGTCCTCACTTTGATTTTTGCGGCGCTTTATTTTTCCATTGGAAACGTGTTCGCCCAATCCGGGCTTGAATCGCTGACGCACCGGTACAGTTTTTCTTCCGATGCGGATGATTCAATTGGCGCGGCGAATGGGACGTTGCAGGGTGGAGCGGTTGTGACCAATGGCACTCTGGTTCTGGACGGCGTGGACAGTTTCGTGGACCTGCCTAACAACATCTTGGCTGGTTACAATTCCGTCAGCATCGAAGTCTGGCTTTTGGATAACGGCAGCGGCACATGGTCTCGTGTGTGGGATTTTGGGAACAGCACCGCGGGCGAAGGCGCGGCGGGAACCGGAAATGCCTATATGTTTCTCACGCTGCAATCCGGAGCCGGGACGGTTCGCGGCGCTTTCACGCCGGGAACATCTACCAGCGAGCAAATTGTGGAATGGAATGGCCATCCGACGCTGGGCCAGCTCGCGCATATTGTTGTCACGGTGAATGGAACGACGCATACGGCGTCATTGTATGTCAACGGTGTCCCCGTCGGATCGAACAATTCTTTTACCCTTACGCCGGATGCAATTGGAGCGACTTTGAATGATTGGATCGGACGATCGCAGTTCAGCGTCGATCCTTTTTTCAATGGCGCGATAGACGAATTTCGGATTTATAACGACGCGCTTTCGCCGGCGGATGTTCGGGCGGATTACCAGGCCGGCCCGGATAAAATTTTGACCGGTCCGGTTTATTTTGTTCGGGAGCCATCCAGCCAATCCGTGAATGCGGGAGAGACTGTGACGTTCAATGCGGATGTCGGTGGAACGCCGCCGATTTCGGTTTTGTGGTATCAGAATAATCAGCCGATGCAGGGCGAAACCAATCTCACACTTTCATTTCCCGCGGTTGCCGGCCAGGACGGATTCACTTATCAACTTCGCGCCAGCAATACGTTTAACGGAAATGATTATTTTGTCATCAGCAGCAATGCGACTCTTTCCGTCGAGGCGGACAATGTGCCGCCGTCGCTGGTTCGCGCGCAAAGTTATTCCACGAACGGCGTGGATGTTTTCTTTTCCGAAATTCTCCGCCCGGATACCGCGACGAATATTGCGAATTACGCGCTCACGGGACCGGACGGCCCGGTGCCGGTAACGTCTGCGACGCTGGATTCGTCCGGCTCAATCGTCACGCTGGCGACGGCGCCGTTGAGGATTGGGTCCAATTACGTTTTGTCAGTCAGCGGCGTGCGTGATTTTTCGGGCAATCCGGTCGCGCCGGGAAGTTCCACGAATTTTATCGCGACAATTTATGTGCTGCGCGACATCGGATTTCCGGAAACCACCGGAACAATTTCCGGCGCGACGAACGGGACCGTTTTGAGCGGCGGCGGCTCGGGAATCGGCGGCGCGAGCGATCAATTCACTTTTGGTTTTCAATCGCGCACCGGCGATTTCGATGTGCAGGTTCGGCTTGGCGCGCTCGGGCTTTCGGACGCATGGGCAACAGCGGGGTTAATGGCGCGCGATACTCTCGCGACGAACGCCGCGTTTGCCGCCAGTTTTGCCACGCCCGGTCCGGCGGGTTGTTTTTTTGAAACGCGCGCCAATTCCGGCGCGATCGCAGGACAAGCCGGATTTTTTCCGGTGAATTATCCCGATACCTGGCTTCGGTTGAAAAGAGCCGGAAATGTTTTCACCGGCTACGCGAGTCTGGACGGGAACACCTGGACGCAATTGGGATCGGCGACTCTCGCGCTTTCTTCGACAGTGGAATTGGGAATTGCCTTGAGCAGTCACAACGCAGCGCAAAACACGACGGCTCTTATCAGCGACAATCGTGAAACCGAAAGCGCGACTGTCGCGAATGCGCCGCTTCCGTTTGAGCCGATTGGGCCGTCGAGTCGCCGCACCGGACTTGTCATTTCGGAAATCATGTATCACCCGAAAAGCGCGGCGGGTTTTGGGAGCCTTGAATTTGTTGAAATTTACAACTCGGATTTGACGTTTGAAGATTTGAGCAATTACAAACTCGGCGGCGATATTGATTACACGTTTCCGCCGGGAACCATTTTGCCCAGCGGCGGCTATCTGGTTGTCGCTCGCGATCCAGCATCGGTCGAATCGTTTTACGGAATCAGCGGAGTGCTTGGGCCGATTTCGGGAAGTCTTCCCAATGACCACGGAACGGTGCGCCTGATCAACGAACTCGGCTCGGTTCTGTTGGAAGTGGAATATGATTCCATTTCGCCGTGGCCGGTTTCGCCGGATGGCGCCGGTCATTCGCTCGTTTTAGCGCGTCCAAGTTACGGTGAAAACAACGCCCGCGCCTGGGCGGCGAGCGATGTGATTGGCGGCTCACCTGGACGCGGCGACAGCTTTGGCGCCGAACCGTTGCGCGGCGTGCTCATCAATGAAGTTCTCGCGCATACGGATTTGCCGGATCTGGATTCCGTCGAACTTTTCAACTCGACCGCGCAGCCGTTGAATCTGGCGGGTTGCGTTATCACGGACAATCCGGACGTGAACCGATTTACCTTTGGCTCGGTGATTATTCCCGCGCGCGGTTTTATTTACGTCACTGAAAACGATCTCGGATTCCGGCTCAATGCGGCGGGCGAAACTATCTTTCTGAAAAACCCGAGTGGAACGCGCGTCCTGGATGCCGTTCGTCTGGAGGCGCAGGAAAATGGCGTTTCGTTCGGACGATTTCCCGATGGCAACAGCGAATGGTATCGGCTGACCGCGAAAACATTCGGATCGGCGAACGCCGCGCCGCGCGTCAGTGACGTCGGAATCAACGAACTGATGTATCATCCGATTTCGGGTTCGGACGATGATCAATACGTGGAGCTTTACAATCATGGAACCAACGTGGTGGATCTCGGTGGATGGTCTTTTGTTTCCGGAATCAAATTCACGTTCCCGACCAATACGATCATTTCTCCAGGCGGTTATATCGTGGTCGCCGCCGATAAAGACCGGCTGCTGTCGAATTATCCGAACCTGAATTCCGGAAATACCGTCGGGAATTTCAGCGGCCATCTTTCCCACAGCGGCGAAC
>DASSNZ010000018.1:0-13809 GCA_035701135.1 Verrucomicrobiia bacterium | reverse complement strand
TCACTGAAAGCCAATCGCCGCGTTAATTCCTCGTGACCGGACGCGCGCTTTTCCATAGTTTTCTCCGAACAGATGAATCGCGAATCGTTGGACACATGGTGCGAGCGGGGAATTCTCGGATTGGTTTTGGCCATTCTCATTTACGGTCCGCTTGCCACGGGCGCGGTGCGGACGCCGGATTTTCTCGTGCTGCAAGGGTTGACCATGGGCGTGATGTTGCTCTGGGGTTTTCGGTTGTGGCTCAAGCCGCGCCCGCAACTGCTTTGGCCGCCGATTTGTTGGGCAGTCGTTGCGTTCACGATTTACGCTATCATTCGTTACGCCACGGCGGATCTCGAATATGCCGCGCGCGGAGAAATGGTTCAGGCGCTGATGTACGCGTTTTTGTTTCTGGCGATTTTGAATAATCTTTACCGGCAGGAATATGCGCAGACCCTCGCGCTGGTTTTGGTTTTTCTCGCGATGGGAATCGCGGCTTACGCGATTTATCAGTTTGCGACCGGCTCGGACCGCGTGTGGACGTTTATCAAGCCTTACAAACATCGCGGTTCGGGAACGTTTATTTCGCCGAACGATCTGGCGGGTTTTCTGGAAATGATTTTGCCGCTTGGCCTGGCGGTGGTTCTCATCGGCCGCGCGAAACCGGCTTTGAAAGTATTCGTCGGCTACGCCGCGCTGGTGATTCTTGGCGGAATCGCGGTGAGTCTTTCGCGTGGAAGCTGGATTTCCGTCGGGCTGGTTCTGGTGATTTTATTCGCGCTGCTGATTTCTTATCGGGCGTATCGAATTCCGTCCATTGCGCTGCTGATTGTGCTGATTGGCGCGGGAATTTATCTCGCGCCGCGCGCTTATATTTTCAAGGTGCGCGTGGATCAATTTTCTCAAAACGACCGTTTCAACGACAGCGCGCGGCTGGATCTGTGGGAACCGGCCGTGCGCTTGTGGAAGGAAAACATCTGGTGGGGAATCGGGCCGAACCATTACAATTATCGTTTCCGGGAATTTCGTCCGCAAAGCGAGCAATACCAGCCGGACCGTGTTCATAATGATTATCTGAACACGCTCACCGATTACGGCATCGTGGGTTTTGCGCTCGTGCTGTCGGCGTTTGTGCTTTTGTTTTGGGGTGTTCGCAAAACATGGCCTTACGTGCGGAAAAATTCCGGCGATCTCGGCAGCGGGAACAGCAATAAATTCGCGATTCTCGTCGGTGCGTCGCTCGGCCTGATCGCGATCCTGTTGCATTCGGTGGTGGATTTCAACATGCACATTCCGTCGAACGCGATTTTGGCGGTTTCGCTGATGGCATTGCTGGCGAGCGCGGTGCGTTTTGCCACGGACAATTATTGGATTCCGGCGCGAATGGGTTTCAGGTTGCTGGCCACTGTGCTGATCGCGGCGGGACTTGGCTATTTAGGCTGGGAAGGAAACCGGGCTTTTCAGGAATACGCCTGGCTGAATCGCGCGAATCACCAGCCGGAATATTCCCCGGCCCAGGCCGAAGCGTTGCAAAAAGCATTTGCCGTCGAGCCGAACAATTTTGAAACCGCGAATCGCATTGGAGAAATTTACCGCGTCCAAAGCTGGAACGGCGGCGCCCATTACGATCAGCTCGCACGCACCGCAATGGATTGGTTTGAACGCGGCATGAAACTCAATCCTTACGACGGATATAATTACCTGAAATACGGCATGTGCCTGGATTGGCTGGATCAAACGAAAAAATCCGGAACCTATTACGATAAGGCGGTGAAGCTGGACCCGAACGGATATTTTACGGCCGCGTATGTCGGCTGGCATTATTTCCAGACCGGCGATTACGCGGCGGCGCGAACGTGGTTTGATCGTTCCATGCATTTGGAAGGAAATGACAATAAAATCGCCAGTTCTTACCTGACGATTGTAAACGCCAGGATGATAGAAAATGCGACGAATCGCCTTGGCCGGCTCCGTTTCGGAAAAACTCAATAAAATCAGGCTGAATTTTGGGTAAAATTCCGCCGCAATATAGGGTTGACAATCGGCAATCTGATTTTAGAATGGCTCCAGATTACAAACAGTCACCATCAGGAAGAAAACTTATGAAATTACTTCGACCTTCATTCAGTGGTCTGGTCGCCACTGGCATTGCCTTTGCCGTGATGGCTTCTCTCTCAGCAAGCGCGGCCGACCTGGGCGTCGCCAAAGTTGTCAACGTTCACGGCGCGGCGCGCTACATGACGTCTGATAATTCAAGCTGGCGTCCATTGAAATCCGGCACGATTTTGCACTCCGGAGCGGTCATCCAGACAGCTTCCGATTCCTATGTGGACGTGGTTTTACATAATCCCGATGCCAGAATGGGCGGGAACGCCGGCGCGACATCCAGCATTGTGCCGATCTCCACTCGGAATATGGGCGGCATCGGCCAGCAAGCCGAGCAGGATGCGATTCATATTTATCAAAACACCGTTCTTGGCGTGGACAAATTGCTGGTGAACCAAACCGGCGCGGACACGGTCACTGATACCGAACTGGATCTGAAGGCCGGAAAAATTCTGGGCACGGTGAAAAAACTTTCCGCTGCGTCACGCTATGAAGTCAAAATTCCGAATGGCGTCGCGGGAATTCGCGGAACGATCTATACTCTTAGCTCTGACGGTATATTGAGTGTTTTGAGCGGCTCAGTCGTTGAGTCCTACGTCGCACAGGATGGAAGTGTGAACCCGGTGGAAGTTCCGGAAGGCCAGCAATATAATCCTGCGACGGGTCAAGTAACGCCAATTCCGCAATCCGAGTTAAATGCGATGCTGAGAGTTTTGACAGAACTAGGCATTGGACCGACAACGCCTGAAACCGTCTTTACGGTTGATCACACGGTTTATTTTGTGTCGCCGACACATGGCCGGACGGAAGAAGCTTTTGAAACATTCGGTGCAGAAGGAGCTTTTTCGAGCGGAGCAGGATTGGTCAGTGTTGGCTCAGTCGCGATGGGTTCGAAGTAATCAAAACGTTTTTTCAAAAACCAGAGCAGCCTTGTGTTGCTCTGGTTTTTTTGTTTAGTTCGCGCCAGTGAAGTTCAAGCCCGCCAAGCTGGCTCCTGCGCTGATCGCCGCCGGCGTCATCGCAATCGTTTGTCTCATCCGCATTTTCCAGCCCGGCGTTTTTGAACCGCTCGAACGTCTCTCTTACGATCTCCGCGTCCGAACCGCGCGGCATTTTCCCTCCACAACCGCCACGAATCTTGGATTCGTTTTCATCAGCGACAACAGCATTGCGGCGATCAATAATGGTTCGCTCGGATTTCATTACGGACTTTACTGGCCGCGCCAGATTTACGGTCGCGTGTATCGCGAACTTGCCGCTCAAGGCGCACAGGCCGCGGCATTCGATATTCTTTTTGGCGAGCCTCGCCCGGATCATCCGCAGGTTCCGGTGCGGACGGATGATTCGCCCGACCTGACCGCGTTTCTCGCGCGATTGCATCCCGGAGAAAAACCCACAACTTATGAAGATCAGAACCAGCAATTCACGCTGGTCGGCTCGGACGATTATTTCGCGTGGAATTTAAAAAAAGGCGGAACCGCGATTCTCGCGGCTGAACGGAACGTCCTTCCGATTGATCTTTTCGCCACAAACGCGATGGCCGTTGCCGATATTTCCGCCGACCGCGATCCGGATGGAATTCTGCGGCGCGCGCGTGCGTTTAACATTTATCGCAAATGGCATCGCGTGTTTCGTCAGGTGGAAGCCGATCCGGATTACGGAGTGGATCTTCGCAACGCGCGAATTGAACCCGGAAAGATAATTCTGCCTCGCTCCGGCGGTCCCGAAATCATCATTCCGATTGACGCCGAAACGAATTTCGATCTGGCGGATTTCGTTGGCGGAAAAAGCCGGAAAGCGCGGGCATTTACCGGCGAGCGCGTCTGGCACATGGGAATCGTATTGGCAGCGCGCGCGTTGAATCTGGATCTTGCGCACGCGGAGGTTGACCTCGCGCACGGACGGATTGTTCTTCGCGGCGCCGGCGGCGTTCAACGAATTATTCCGGTGGACGACAAAGGATTTTTCTACATCAACTGGGAACTTCTCGCAACCGACGACCAACTTCGAACCGAGCCGTTTGAAAGCCTTTTGGCGCAGGACCAGATTCGAAACGGCCTGCGTCCGGGAACTTTGACAAATCGCTGGGCCGGGCGGCTCGCAGTCATCGGTTCGAATGCGACGGGCAACGATTTGTCCGATCGCGGCGCGACGCCGCTGGAGAAACACGCGATTCTCGTCGGAGAACATTGGAACGTCGCGAACGCAATTCTCACGAATCGTTTTGTTCAACGCGCGCCGCTTCTGACGGAACTTCTTTTGATTATCGGTTTGGGGATCATCACCGCGTTTTTGACCTGGCGATTGCGCGCGTTGCCGGCGCTTGGCGCGGTGACGTTTCTGGCCGTCGCCTACATCGCGGTTGCATTTGCGTTTTACATTCAGGAACGTTATTGGCTGCCGCTCGTCGCGCCGATTGTCGGAACGGTGGTGATGACACACATTTGTCTCGTCACGTGGCGTGTGGTTTTCGAACAGGCCGAACAACGCCGCGTCAAATCCGTTTTTTCCACTGTGGTTTCGCCGAAAATCATGAATGTTTTACTCAAGGCGGAAAAACTCGCGCTCGGCGGCGCGCGCCGCGAAGTGACGGTATTGTTCGCCGATGTGCGCGGTTTTACGGCATTCACGGATTTAAATCAGGAACGCGCGGTTGCTTACGTTTCAGAAAATAAATTGTCCGGCGCCGAGGCGGAAGCGTATTTCGACGAGCAGGCCCGCGAGGCTCTGAATACCGTGAATCTTTATCTTGGCGTGGTCGCGGACACATTGATTCAGGGCGATGCCACGCTGGACAAATTCATCGGCGATTGCGTGATGGCATTTTGGGGCGCGCCGACTGCGACGCCGAATCACGCGGCTTCCTGCGTTCGCGCCGCGATTGCCGCGCAACGGGCGATTCATGAACTGAACACCCGCCGCGCCGAGGAAAATAAAAAAATCGAAATTGAAAATGCGGCGCGTGTTTCCGCCGGCCTCGCGCCCAGAGCGCAGCTTCCGAAACTTCTTTTGGGAACGGGCATCAACACCGGCATGGCGACGGTGGGATTGATGGGTTCGGAAACCAAAACCGGAATTGGCCAGGGAAATTACACGGTTTTTGGACGCGAAGTGAATCTGGCCAGCCGGTTGGAAAGTCTTTCCGGCTCCGGCAGAATCGTGATCAGCGAGACGACTTACGCGCATTTGTTGCGGGACGATCCGGCGCTGGCCGCGACTTGCATTTCGCTTCCCGAAGCACACGTGAAAGGCATTCGTTCCGCCGTGAAAACCTACGAAGTTCCGTGGCGGACCGTGGAAATCGCGCGGGAAGAAATTCAGGCAAGCGCCTCCGAGCCGAAGGAAACGCAAAAGATTTATTGAACCGCGTTTTGCCGGGTGGTTTTCCTCCTCGTAATTTGCGCCGGATTGGTTACGTTGTTTTTATGCGCATTGCGATTTATCCCGGCAGTTTTGATCCGCTGACCAACGGGCATCTGGATGTGATTGAACGCGCCGTGAAACTTTTTGATCGCGTGGTTGTCGCCGTCGCCCGGAACGAAAGCAAACAGCCGTTGTTCACGCTGGACGAGCGGCTGGAACTGGTGCGCAATTCCATCGCGCATCTTCCGAATGTGGAGGCCGATTCGTTCCACGGGTTGCTGGTGGATTATGTGGAAAGCCGTTCCGCGCAGGCGATTGTGCGCGGTTTGCGGGCGATTTCGGACTTTGAATTTGAATTTCAACTGGCGTTGATGAATCGTAAGTTAAACGAGCGCGTTGAAACTATTTTCATGATGCCGAAGGACACCTACACGTTTCTCAGTTCCAGAATCATCAAGGAAATCGCGCGATTTGGCGGTGATGTCAGCACTTTTGTTCCGCCGCATGTGCAGGTGGCGCTCGCGTCGCGATTGAAACATTCGCGGGCTTAGATTGGACTTATGCCGTTGACCGTCAATATCCGCCATCTTGAAAATGCCAATGTCAGACTGAACGGCGAATTGCCGGTCGAGGAATTGGATTTGGATTTGCGCGATGAAATGATCCGCGCTGAAAAACCATTGGAGTACGACATCGAAGTTCAGAAACTGGACAACAGCCTGCTGGCCCGAGGCTCGCTCAATCTGCCGTTGCAGTGCCAGTGCGTGCGTTGCCTGAAATCGTTCACGTATGATGTCGAACTGCCCGGCTGGGCGCGGCATTTGCCGTTGGAAGGCGAGGATTGCGTTCCCGTGGTGAACGATTTAGTGGACTTGACGCCCCATATCCGGGAAGATATTCTGCTTGAGTTTCCGCAACATCCGTTGTGTGAGGCGGGTTGTCGCGGCCTCCAGAATACCGACTCTGGCATGTCGAAACAATCCAGCAACCCCGAACCGGTCGCGCCCGAGGCGTCGCCGTGGGGGGAGTTGGACAAATTGAAATTTTAACTTAGAAAACGATATTTTATGGGCGTTCCAAAACGTAAACCATCCAGGAGCCGCCAGCGTATGCGCCGGGCTTACAACAGCGTCATGACTTTGCCGCAACTCAGCGTTTGCCCGCAATGCGCCGCTCCTTACGTGCCTCACCGGGTCTGCCCGGCCTGCGGATTTTACAAAGGCCGCCAGGTCATTACCGTCACAGCGGGAGCTTAATCGGTTAAGAGCGCGAGAATTCGTTTCCGCGCTCTTTTCTTTTTATGCGAATAGCAGTGGATGTCATGGGTGGCGACCACGGCAGTCTGGTCGTTATCGAAGGCGTCAAGCGGGCACTCGAAGCGGATCGCGCGATTGAGACGATTTTCCTCGTCGGCAACGAATCGGAAATTCAATCCGCGCGCGACAAAATCCAACTCACCGATTCCCGCGCCGTCATCGTCCATGCCAGCGAAGTGCTGACAATGGACGACAAACCGCTCGAAGGCATTCGCCGAAAAAAAGATTGCTCAATGCTCCGCGCCATCGGGCTGGTTCGTGATGGAAAAGCGGATGCCGTCATTTCCCAGGGAAACACCGGCGCGCTCGTCGCCGGGTCGCTTAAGCTGCGTCGCCTGGAAGGAATCGAACGTCCCGCGCTGGCGGCGAGAATGCCTTCGCGAACGCATGATTTTGTTCTGCTCGACGCCGGCGCGAATCCGGTTTGCGAGCCGGCTCATTTCGCGCAGTTCGCCGTGATGGGAGCGGTTTACGCGCGCGAAATTCTCGGGCGCAAAAATCCCCGTGTCGGCATTCTCAGCAACGGTTCGGAGGAAACCAAAGGCAACGACCTGACGCGTGTTTCAGCCAAATTATGCTCGCAACTGGAATTGAATTTTATCGGATACGTCGAGGGATTTGATTTGTTTCGGGACGCTGTGGACGTCGTTGTCACGGATGGTTTCACGGGAAACGTGGTGTTGAAAACCTGCGAGGGACTCGGTTACGCGATGATGCATTTGCTCAAAAGCGGATTGACTGCGAATCCCGTGCGCAAGGCTGGAGCGATGCTTTCGCGCGGCGCGTTTCGCACGTTGAAGCAGCGGCTGGATCCGGAAGTTTATGGCGGCGCGGTGCTGCTGGGATTGAACGGCATCGTCATCAAATCCCATGGTTCCTCCCGCGAACGCGCCATCATGCATTCCATTCGCCTGGCGACCGAGGAAATTTCACATGGCGTAAATCAGATTATTTCAGAACAGATCATTCGCGCCAACGAACGTTTGAGCGCAATTGAAAACGTCGGTTCGTCCGCCTCAGCATGAGCCCTACAAGCAAACCCAAATTCAAAAATCCGCGGGCCAAACATAATTTTCAGGGCCGCACCTGTTCCGTCGCCGGTGTCGGCTCGTACGTCCCGGAAAAAACGTTGACCAATCACGATCTGGAAAAAATGGTCGAAACATCCGACGAATGGATTACCACGCGGACGGGAATCAAAGAACGCCGCATCGCGGCTGCGAACCAATTTACCTCCGACCTGGCCGCCGAAGCCGCGCGCCGCGCGATGAATGCTTCGGGTATAACCGCGGATCAGATTGATTTAATCATTGTTGCGACCATTACACCCGACATGCCGTTTCCTTCGACCGCTTGTCTCGTGCAAAATAAAATCGGCGCGAAGCGCGCGGCGGCATTCGATCTGGAAGCCGCGTGCTCGGGATTTATTTACGCGCTCGAAATCGGCCAGCAGTTTATCATGTCGCGCACGTATGACACTGTTCTCGTCATTGGCGCGGAAAAACTTTCGGCGATCACGGACTGGACGGACCGAAATACTTGCGTGTTGTTTGGCGATGGCGCGGGCGCCGCGGTTCTACAAAGCCGGCCAAATACGCACGGATTGCTGACGGCAGTGATGGGTGCGGACGGCGACAAGGCGGATTTGCTGTTCATGCAGGCCGGCGGAAGCCGTTGTCCGGCGACCCTCGAGTCAGTGAACGCGCGGTTGCATTACCTGAAAATGGAAGGCAAGGAAACTTTCAAGAACGCCGTCCAGGCGATGCAAACCGCGGCGGAAGAAGCATTGCGGCGCTGCGAAGTTTCCATTTCGCAAATCAAGTGCATCATTCCGCACCAGGCAAACCGTCGCATCATCGAATCGGTCGGCGAACGGCTTGGCGCGACTCCTGAGCAGCTTTTCATCAATCTCGATAAGTATGGAAATACTTCCGCCGCGTCGGTCGCGATCGCATTGGACGAAGCGGTGCGTTCGGGCCGGATTCAGCGCGGCGACCTTATCCTGCTCGTTGTGTTCGGAGCGGGACTGACATGGGGCGCGGCAGTGATTGAATGGTAAAGCCTGTTTGACGATTCCCCAGGCTGTGGTAGGTTGATTCCGCCTATGAGCGCCAGAAAAATTACCACCGGTTTGGCTCCGCAAAATGTCACAGTTGATGCCCGGCACGTCCGCCTCTCTCTCTCTCCTGGATCGGTAATTGTTCACAAAAATGGAATTGAATTTCGCAGCGCCACGCCTTTCGCGGCGTGGACGGAAATGACCCTGACGCTGCGTTCTCCGAAGGACAACGGCAGCGTACACTGCTCCGGCGTGGTGATTTCCTGCACGGGCAACAAGCATTCCGGTTATCACATTTCGATGGTTTTCACCGGCGTTTCCAAACAGGCCCAGGCGCGATTGAGCACGATGGCGTATTCGCCCGAGACTTGAAATTCGCCGCGAAGTTTTCATCCGACTCGCGTCGGTTTCGTCGTTTGGATCTGATTCGAATCAGCAATAATTTCGTTTTCCGGCTCGATTTCGAATTTTCTTCTTTGATCAACTTTCCTGTTTGGCTTGGGTTTTCTCTCTGCTAAGTTCTGCGCGCATGGAAATGTTTCATCGAATTTTGAAAACCGCCGTTGAAGGCGGAGCCTCCGACATCCACATCAAAGTCGGCACGCCGGTGGTTTTTCGCATCAACCGTCAGCTCGTCGCCATCGAATGTCCATATCCGACCGACGAATGGATGAACTCGATAGTGACGCAAATCACGCCGCCCCATCTTCAGCAGAAACTTCAGGAGGAGCGCGAAGTGGATTTCTCGTATTTTCTTCCGGGCGTCGGGCGTTTTCGCACGAATCTTTTTCAACAACGCGGCCAATGGTGTTTTGCCATGCGCTTTGTCAAAACCAATGTTCCCGGGTTCGAGGAACTCGGATTGTTGCCGGTCGTCAAAAAAATTGCCGAAGCGCCGCGTGGCATTGTGCTGGTCGCCGGTTCGACCGGTTCGGGAAAATCCACGACGCTCGCCGCGATGATCGAACACATTAACGCTCATTTCAAAAAACATCTCGTCACGCTCGAAGACCCGATCGAATACGTTTTCGAGGACAACCAATCCATCATCGAGCAGCGCGAAGTCGGGTTGGATACGCTTTCGTTTCACCACGCGCTTAAGCATGTTTTGCGGCAGGACCCGGACATTATCATGGTCGGCGAAATGCGCGATTCCGTCAGCTTCACCGCCGCGATGAGCGCGGCTGACACGGGACATCTCGTGCTTTCCACATTGCACACGACCAATGCGTCGCAATCCATCAGCCGCATTCTGGATTTCTTCAAGGCGGACGAGCGCGAGCAGATTCGACGGCAGCTTTCCGGCTGTTTGCAGGCTGTGATTTGCCAGCGCATGGTTGGAACCGTCACCGGCACGATGACGCCGGCGCTGGAAATTCTGATCAACACGCCGACGGTAAAAAAATTGATCGAGGAAAATCGGCTGGACAAATTGCCCGCGGCGATCGAAACCGGCGTGGAAGACGGAATGCTGAATTTCAACCAGGCGCTGTTTCAATTGGTCAAAGACGGAAAAGTGACTCAAAAAGAAGCTTTGGCCAAGGCGACCAATCCGCAGGCGCTGGAGATGAATTTCAAAGGAATTTTTCTCGACGAAGGCCGAAGAATTCTCGGGTAAATCCGAATGCTCATTGCAGCGATTCATGTCCTGCGGAATCTATTGTCACCTGTGGCATAAATTGGATGAATCGTTTCTGTGCAAAATCTGATCGAAGATTTTCTGCAATACCTGCGGCATGAACGCGGGCAATCGGATAATACCGCGAAAACCTACGCGGCGTTGCTCGCGACATTTCGCGCCTGGGCGGAACGCAGCGGGCTGAACGATTGGCGGCAGGTCGAGCTGAAACATCTCATGGCGTTTCTTCAGCACGAACGGGAACGTCCGCTCGCCAACGAACCGGAAAATTCCACCAAACGGCTCAGCGGCGAAAGCGTTTATCTGGAAATCGCGGCATTACGCGCTTTTTACCGGTTTGCCGAAAATGAAAAATTATTGCCGAGCAATGTGGCGGAGCATCTTTCGCTTCCGCGACGTTGGAAACGTTTGCCGAAAGCGCTGAACGATTCCGAAATGAACCGTCTTCTGGAACCGGAAACGCCGGAAACCTCCTCCAGCCTGTGCGATCAGGCGATTCTTGAACTGGCCTACGCCAGCGGATTGCGCCTGAGCGAATTGCGGAATCTGCGGCTCGAACAGCTTCATCTCGAAGCCGGATTTATCAGCGTAATCGGAAAGGGAAACAAGGAACGCGTCGTGCCGGTCGGCGGTAAAGCCATCGCGGCGTTGAATCGTTATATCAACAGCGAAAGCGGACGAAAAAAATCCGTCACGCCAAAATCTCCGGCGAATGTTTTTTTAACGCGGCGCGGAACGCCGTTCGCGTCCGTCACGCTTTGGTTGCGGATTAAAAATCGAATCAAGCGCGCGGGCATTGAGCGCAACATCACGCCGCACATGCTGCGGCACAGTTTTGCCACGCATCTGCTGGAGCACGGCGCGGATTTGCGCGTGATTCAGGAATTGCTCGGGCACGCGAGCATCAGCACGACGGAGATTTACACGCACGTTTCGGAAAATCGTTTGCGGCAGGTGCATCGTCAATTTCATCCGAGGCCGTGACGAGAAATCAAACGGCGCGCGCGAAAAAAGAATTTGCGGAGACGATTTGTTATTCAAAATCGTAAACCAAAACTTTTTCAGCAAGTCGTTTCACATATTTCTCCACAAATTCCAGATGCGCGGGATGCGTCTGATAATCGTCCTGCGCTTTTTTGGTTGGAAAAACGAGATTTAACGCGACCTGATAGGATTGGTCCACGACCGGCCGGTGGCTCGGGACCATTTTGCCGGCGTGAAATTGGAGAACGCCCGGAATCGGCGGCAGCAATTGCCTGGCGCCGGCAATCAATTCTTCGGCGGCTTTTTCGGCGTGACGATGCGTCCAGAAAATAACGACGTGTGAAAACATGCCAAGGTTTTGACGCAACGGACGAAAAGCGGCAAGAATTAAAATCCCGACGACCAACCGCAGCGGCGGAACGTTCGCGCCATCCTCCAGATGCTCAAATTTTTGGACAGTATTGCATTGCTTCGTGGCAGACTGCGCCTGGAGGTCGGGCAAAATCCCGGATTTTTCATGATTTTCAGACGCAAAATGCCGATTTCATCGGTGCGGTACTGTAGGTGCTAAGTCCTCTAGGACAAACCTATGAAAGCTACGCGGTACATATTGCGCCGACCAGCGCCACTTTTTCATCCGGCAGGAATTGGCGTCATCGCGCGTTTTCTCGTTCCAATACTGGCGCTGATTTTAACCACCGCAATTTGTTCGGCGGATGCGACGGTTGTGGATACGAATTCCACAGTTAACGCCGTGGCGGAAACGGGTGACGTGGATCTCACGGGACTTTCCATCGAGCAATTGATGAACATCAAAGTTTCGATTCTTGGGCCGTCGGAAACCGTTTCGCAAACTCCCGCCGCGGTTTCCGTCGTTACGCATGAACAAATCAAACGCTCCGGCGCGCTGAGTTTTCCGGAGGCGCTGCGATTGGTTCCCGGAATGGATGTTGCCCAGGTGGATTCAAGTCAATGGGCGGTGAGCGCGCGCGGTTTCAATGATGTTTTCGCCAACAAGCTTTTGGTATTGCAGGACGGACGCAGCATTTACACGCCGCTTTTTTCCGGTGTGTTCTGGGATGTCCAGGGCACGATGATGGAAGACGTGGATCACATTGAAGTTGTCCGCGGACCGGGCGCGACTTTGTGGGGCGCGAACGCGGTGAATGGTGTGATCAATATTCTTACCAAAAGCGCTGAGGATACTCAGGGCGCGTTGTTTTCCGGCGGCGGCGGATTGCAGGATCGTGGTTTTGCCAACGCGCGCTATGGCGGAAAAATCGGCGACAACGCCTATTATCGCGTTTATGGAACGTATTTGAATCGCGACGACACGCTGTTGCCTGACGGCAGCAGCGGACACAATGATTGGCAGGCGGTTCGCGGCGGATTTCGCACGGACTGGAATGTGACGGATGACAATCTTGTGACGTTTCAGGGCGACGCCTACGCAGGCTGGGTGAATCAGGTTTTCGGGATTTTTGATCCCGCCAATCCGCCGACTTTCAATCGTTCGGTGCGCGACCAGGACGACATACGAGGCGGCAATGTGTTAGGGCGATGGACGCATACGATTTCGGACACGGCGAATTTCAAAGTGCAGGCTTATTATGATCGTACGGATCAGAAAGCTGTTATTCTCGACGAGAAGCGCAATACTTTCGATTTGAATTTTCAGCATGAATTTTCGCTCGGCGAACGCAATCATTTTGTCTGGGGGCTGGGTTATCGCGTCACCAGCGACACCGAGCAAAACAATGCTAACATCACCTTTTCGCCCGAAAACCAGACTTTGAATCTGTTCAGCGCCTTCGCGCAGGACGAGATCAGGCTGGTGAAAGACAAGCTCAGTCTGACGCTCGGCTCCAAATTCGAGCACAACGATTATACCGGCGTGGAATGGCAGCCGGGCGCGCGGTTGCTCTGGACACCCGAAAAACACCAGACATTCTGGGCCTCGATTTCCCGCGCCGTCCGCACCCCATCGCGCGCCGATGAATCCATCACCCTGACGCAATCGCGCGCGGTCGCTCCGGGATTTTATGTTCCCGTAACCGTTTACGGTGACAACCATTTCGATTCGGAGAACGTCATCGCGTATGAAATCGGCTATCGGGCGCAGCCATTTGATAATTTTTCACTCGACCTCGCCGCGTTTTACAACGATTACGACAATCTTCGCAGTCAGGATCAAAAATCGCCATTGAATCCGACCGTGTTTGTTCTTGGCAACAATCTTTCCGCGAAGACTTACGGCGTGGAAGCCACGACGACGTGGCGCGTAACGCACAACTGGCAATTGCAGCCGACCTACACGTTTTTGCAAATGGACGTGGATTCGCATCCGAGCCAATCCAGATACA
>DASSNZ010000017.1:0-2051 GCA_035701135.1 Verrucomicrobiia bacterium | reverse complement strand
GGTTGATGCGAGTAACGTCCCGTTATATCCGAGTGCAATAAACCCGCCGTTGACGAAGCGAACGCATCGCAAATGGTTGGTTGTGGGCGAACTTTCCTGTGTCCATGTCACTGCATCGGGTGAAGTAAGAATGGTACCTTCATTGCCAACGGCAACAAAAGTATTGTTACCCCACGCAACGCCATTGAGGAATGTGGCAGCGATATTCGTTCCTGCATTCCACACTTCGCCGTTGGTTGAAGTGATAATCGTCTGAGGCGGCCCTACCGCGACAAACCGGCCCGCGCCATAGGTTATCGCATAAAAGTTAAGGCCAATTCCAGATGTTCGAACATTCCATTGGTCAAGTGAATCCGCATCCGCCGAATGCACAACCGCAAAGGAAAATAAAAATAAGAAGAACTTCGTGGGGCTGGCCATCGGGATTTTTTATCCGTAGTCGGCCGATTGGTCAAATTACTTTGCGGCCGGATTGAGATTGCAGAGTGTGCGGCTACGGTTGACTGTTGAACGGAATCTTGCAGTAAAGATTGAAAGCGAGAATGTTCTTCGCGGAGTCAGTCTATGTTTAGAGGGCATGAAATTTATTTTGAAAATCGCGCGAGTTTGCGTTCTTCCCATTCCTTCTCTTGCCGTTTCATTTCCGCTGTCTGTTCAGCAAACGATTTGGTGCCCGGTTTCGGCTTGAGAGAACCACGCATTTTGCGAATCAAGGTGTGCATCGCGCGCCGGGATGCTTTTTCTTTTTCCGCTTTCATGTGCAGGAGAAAGTCATGAACTTTGTTTTCGACCCACAGATTCCGAGATCACTTTTATTCTTTTGATCAAAAATTGTCAGCAGCGGATTTCAGCGCGGCGGATTTCAGAGCGGCGGATTTCAGCCTTGTCGCTCTTGCGCCAAAACGCCCGCTGAAGATCCCCCTTCCCGTTTCCCTCGTGGCGCTTATCCTGTGCTCATGCGAAATCGGAAACAGGTTCCCGTCGCGCTGACCATCGCCGGATCGGACAGCGGCGGCGGCGCGGGAATTCAGGCGGATTTGAAAACGTTCGCCGCGCTGGGCGTTCACGGGACGAGCGCGATCACCTGCGTGACGGCGCAAAATCCGAAACGCGTTCTCGCCACGCAATCCTGCCGACCCGAAATCGTCCGCCTGCAATTGGAAGCCGTTTTCAGCGAATTGCCGCCGGCCGCGATCAAGACCGGAATGCTGTTCTCGGCGGAAATCATTCACGCGGTGGCGGAATTTCTGCGCGCGATTTCAAAAAAATCCCGCGCGGCCAATCCGCCCGTGATTGTGGATCCGGTGATGATTTCCACAAGCGGCGCGGCGTTGTTGAAAAAATCGGCGGTGAACCGGTTGACGCGCGAGCTGTTTCCGCTGGCGTCGCTGATCACGCCGAACCTGGACGAGGCGGCGGTTCTCCTCGGCTGGACACCGAAAACGGCGGAGGATCTGCGTCGCGCCGCGAAGGAAATTCACCGGCGATTCGGATGCGCGGCGCTGGTCAAGGGCGGGCATCTGCGCGGCGGAAAGGAAGCGGCGGATATTTTTTTCGATGGCAAAACGGAATTGCTGTTGAGCGCGCCGTTTGTTTCCGGCGTTCAGACGCACGGGACGGGTTGCACTTATTCGGCGGCCATTGCGGGATTTCTGGCGCGCGGCGAAACGTTGGTTCGCGCGGTGGAACTTTCAAAGAATTATATTTCCCGGGCGATTGCCCGAAGCCACGCGGCGGGAACGTTTTCCGTGCTGAACCATTTTCAATGACGGGAAACGCGCGCGGATTTTTTTAACCACGGATGGACACGGATGAACTTGCAACAGGCTCCATAACAGCTTGAACTTCGGAAGCCAAAGTGTTTGACAATTCCCTCTCCTCCGAACAAGTCGGAGGAGAGGGTGCGGAAAGGAGGTTTTCAATAACGCGGATTTACACGCATAAAAGCGGATTTGAAATGAAGAACCAGATTCATCAGACGATGAGTCTTTCCGACCCACTTAAAAATCGTTTGCCCGTTCTTCATCCGTGTTCATCCGTGTCCATCCGTG
>DASSNZ010000016.1:0-6588 GCA_035701135.1 Verrucomicrobiia bacterium | reverse complement strand
CTTCCGCCTGTCCTCGCGGCGTCATTTTCCTCCATGTTTTTTTCAGCGCGTTGATCATTTTTTCGTCGTCGGTTTTCGCGACGAGATCCGAGAACTGCCATTTCAGAAAAACAAGGCAAAGCGCGTCTTCCAAAACGCGACTCTCCGCATCGTCCGGGAAATGATTTTTCAAAATCAAATTTTTCACGCGCGCGATTACTTCATCGGCATAACCGACCTCGCGCAGAATTTCGCCGGCTTTTTCCGCGTGAAACTGCTTGAGCCTGTGCCGCCATTGCAAATAGCCGGCGCGCGCCATCGGAAACGTATTTCGCGGAATCATCCAACGACACAGATGCTGGCAGTGCGAGGCCAATCGCAATTCCTCCGAAGCGTCGGGTTCCAGCCTGAGCACGCAATCCGCAAGGCGCCGCGCAAAAACCATTTCGCGCGGACAGGCGACGCCATTGACGATTTCCGAATTGGGATCGCGCGAATTTTCCTCGTCGAAACGGCGCAGCGCGGCCCGGAATTTTTCGGAATCAATAAATGGATTTTCCGCGTTCACGCGCTGGTCTTATTGCAAAACTCATTTATTGTGACAAGAGTGATCGAACGGATTTCAGCATTATGAACGAATCGAATTCCAACGCGCCGCTTTCGCCGGATGAATTTCAACGCCAGCTTTCCGAATTTGTCCGCCAGCGATTTCACAGCACCAAAATTCCCGCGCCCGAAACGGAAAACGCGGAGGAAATGCCCGACGAAAAAAAGAGCAAAACCGACCGATTCGAATTCAAATACACGCCGCGCGATGTGAAGGCGTTTCTGGACCGCTTCGTCATCAAACAGCACGAGGCGAAAAAAGTCCTGAGCGTCGCGTTGTGCGATCATTATCATCACGTCCGGCTCGCTCTGGAGGGAAAAGAATCGCCGAATTACGCGAAGCAAAATGTCATTCTCGTCGGGCCGACCGGCGTCGGAAAAACGTATTTGATTCGCAGCGCTGCGGAGTTGATCGGCGTGCCGTTCGTGAAAGCGGACGCGACGAAATTTTCCGAAACCGGTTACGTCGGCGCGGACGTGGAAGACATGGTTCGCGATCTTGTCCGCCTGGCCGAAGGCGACATCACGCGCGCGCAATACGGAATTATTTACATTGATGAAATAGACAAAATCGGCGCGGCGAACAACGCCAGCGGGCGCGATGTCAGCGGACGCGGCGTGCAGACCAATCTGCTCAAGCTGATGGAGGAAACCGAAGTTCCGGCGCGTTCGCCCAACGACATCGCGGGACAAATCCAGGCGATGATGGACATGACGCAGCGCGGAAAAAAATCGCCGAGCACGATCAACACGAAACACATTTTGTTCATCGTCAGCGGCGCGTTCGAAGGATTGGAAAAAATCACGCGCAAACGATTGCGCGAGGCGTCCATCGGATTTGCCGCGCGCGAGCAGCCGCCGGAAACAAGCGAAGCCGTTCTCGCCGCGGCGCAAACGCGTGATTTCATCGAGTTCGGATTCGAGCCGGAATTCATCGGGCGATTGCCCGTGCGCGTCGTGTGCCATCCGTTGAACGCGGAGGATCTTTTTGAAATTCTGAAAAATTCCGAAGGCAGCATCATCCGCCAGTACGAGCAGGATTTTTCGGCGTATGGAATTGAGATTTTATTTTCCGACGAGGGCTTGAAACGAATTGCCGAACGCGCGAGCAACGAGCAGACCGGCGCGCGCGGTTTGATGACCGTTTGCGAACGGATTTTCCGCGAGATTAAATTCGAATTGCCGTCCACGCCGGTGAAACGATTCGTCGTCACGCCCGAGCTGGTGGAAAATCCCGCCGCCGAACTGAAAAGAATTCTCTCCGAACCGCGGCAGGAGGAACGCGTCGTCGCGCGGCAGGTGGTGGAGGAATACGCCCGGCGATTCGAGGAAATGCACGGGATCAAAATTCGTTTTTCCGATGCCGCGGCGGATTTGCTGGTCACGGAAGCCATTGAGAAATCCCAATCCGTCCGCGACCTTTGCGCCGAGCGGTTCAAGGATTATCAGTTTGGGCTCAAGCTCATCACGCAAAATTCCGGCCCGCGCGAATTTGTGATTGACCGCGACGCCGTGGAATCGCCTGACAAAGTTCTGAGCGATTGGGTCGTGGCGAGTTACAGAACCGACGAAGAACCGAAATCCTGAAACGCGCAAGCGTTCCGCTTGATTTTCGCGTCCGAAAAAATGGTGGAGGCGGCGGGAGTTGAACCCGCGTCCCTGGCAAACAAACCAGCCGCGACTACATGCTTAGTCCGGAGAGATTTTTCTGCTGTGCGATAACGTCCGAACTCGAGTCGCACTGCCTAGTCCGCATGGAATTTTCTCGGCCGCCGGCGCGCGGTCTCCGCCTTCAGCCATGCCTGCTGTGGCGTTCATCCGGCCCAGCAGGCGTCAGCCGGTGAACGTCGCGGCAACATTAGGCCGCGAGAGCTAATTCTTGGTTAGCACTTAATTTTTGATTCGAGTGATTAACGAGGCCAACGAATCATCCTCGGCATGCCGCCTCTGGCGTATTCATCAGGTCGAGACCAGTACGCCCCCGAAAGCAACGCCGGCATTTTCGCGCCATTTCTTCCTCCGGTCAAGCGGATGAATTTATCGAAATGAACAGAAGCGTCGAACATGGAAATTGAAATTCGAATTCCTTTTTCAAAATTGAATCCGGGTTCGCGCAATTGACTTGAAGTTTCGCTCTGTTAGCGTGGCGGCATCGGCATGGCGACGAAAAAAAATTCCAGGTTCCAATCGCTTCGCAGCACCGTGAAAGCGTTGTGGGACGAAAGTTTTTTTCGTTCGCATGGCGAGCCGACGCGGCTCTACAGGTTCATCCATTTCTGGGTGCTGGTGGCGAAAAGTTTTTCGCGAAACCGCTGTCCGGTTCGGGCCTCCGCGCTTGCGTATGCCACGCTTCTGGCGTTGATTCCCATTCTCGCCGTCGTCGTCAGCATCAGCAGCGCATTGCTGAAAGGCGAAAGCGAAGAGCGAATTGATCAATTCATCGAAAGTTTCGTCGCAAGCGTCACGCCTCCCGCGATGGTGACGAATCGCGTTCATGTCGCGGAAAATTCCTTCGCGAGCACGAACAATTCCGAGGCGCAAATTTCGCCGGACGAAACCAACGAGGCGAATTCAATTCTCATTCAGACCAACGCATCGCAAATCGCGATTGGTTCCGGCGCGACGAACAATTCCGCAATGACGACAACCAACGCGGCGGCAACCGGCAACGCGGCGCTGGCGGCACTGGCGCACGACGAAAAAACCGTGGCCGCGAGAAAAGTCATTTCGCGGAGGATTAAGGGATTCATTCAGACGACGCGCAGCGGAACGTTGGGCGTGACGGGAACGGTCGTGCTGATTTTTGTCGCGATTTCCATGTTGAGCCGGATTGAAAATACGTTCAACGACATCTGGGGCGTGGAATGCGGGCGCGGCTGGTTCACGCGCGTGACGCTTTACTGGACGATTCTTGCGCTCGCGCCGGTGCTCCTGATCGTGGCGCTGGGATTAACGACGAGCGCGCATCTGGTCCGCGTGAAAGAATTCGTGGCGCAGACGCCGGTGTTCGGCGGTTTTATTTTTCATCTGCTGCCGGTGATACTTTTATGTTTTTTTCTCGCGCTGTTTTACAAGGTGATGACGAATACGAAAGTGCGCTGGGGCGCGGCGTTCATCGGCGGACTGGCCGCGGGAATTTTGTGGCACCTGAACAATGTGGCGAGCGTGTTCTATGTCTCGCGCGTCATTACCAACAGCAAAATCTACGGCGGTCTCGCGATGGTTCCGGTCTTCATGGTCGGCCTTTATTTCTTGTGGCTGATTTTATTATTCGGCGCGCAGGTGGCCTACGCGTTCCAAAATCGCGCGGCGTACTTGCAGGAAAAATTGACTGAAACCGTCAACCAACGCGGCCGGGAATTCATCGCCCTTCGCTTGCTCACGTGCGTCGGACAACGATTTCAACGCGGGATGCCGCCGGCGAACATTGATGAAATTTCCGCCGAACTGGGCGTCCCGAGCCGGCTCGCGCAACAGGTTTTGCAAACACTCGTCGCGGCGCATCTCGTGCTGGAACTTTCCGGCGAGGAACGCGCTTACGCGCCGGCGCGGCCTTTGGAACATATCACGGCGCATCATGTTTTAATGGCGATGCGCGCCACGCAGGGACAGGAACTCATGACGCGCGACGAGCCGGTGCGCGCGGAAGTTTATGGCGAGTTCGCGCGGATTCAGCAGGCGGAAAAAGAGGTCGCGTCATCAGTCACGATGCTGGCGCTGGTCAATCGCGCGCAGGCGAGCGTCGCCATCGCGCCGCCGCTTGAAGAGAAGGAATTGAAATTGAAATCGGCATTCGCCCCGCCTTCGACGGAATCTCCCGTTGTCGAAGCCGGCGATGAATCCAAATCCGTTTCGACTGAGCCATCCGAAAATCACGCGACGGAAATTCATCCCGCCGAATCGTCAGCTCCACATCCAACCCCAATCAACGAGCCGTCCACGGACGAAGATCGCGATTTTCCGTTGTAGAATCAGCGTCGCTGGTTTGTCATTTCCTGAACAGTAAAACGCGGTTTGGGTTCCGCGCCCTGCGATTCAACTTGGCTTGCGTTCGTTTCCGCTTTGGTGAAAGGTGTTTTTCTATGTTGACCGAAGAGCAGATCAAATCCGCGCTGAAGACCGTTAAATATCCGGGTTATTCCCGGGACATTGTTTCATTTGGATTGATCAAGGGAATTTCCGCTCAAAACGGCGCGGTGAATGTCGTCATGGAATTGACCGCGCCAAATCCCGAAGCGGCGCAACAGATCAAAATGGAAAGCGAACGCGCGCTCAAAAATCTGCCGGGCGTCACGTCGGTTCAAGTTGAAGTGAAACAACAGGCGGGCGCGCCGGTTGCCCAGAATCCGTGGAACAAACAAAACAATGTTCCGGGAATCCGCCACATCATCGCGGTCGCCAGCGGAAAAGGCGGCGTTGGCAAATCCACGACTTCAGTGAATCTCGCCTGCGCGTTGCGGCATCTGGGCGCGAAAGTCGGTTTGCTTGATTGCGATATTTACGGGCCGAGCATTCCGCTGATGATGGGCATTCACGAACGGCCCATGCTCAACGCAGAGGAAAAGATGGTGCCGCCTTCCAATTACGGCGTGAAACTGATGAGCATCGGTTTTCTGGTGGACGGCGATCAGCCTGTGATCTGGCGCGGACCGATGATTACGAAAACGATCCAGCAATTTTTCAGCGCCGTTGCGTGGGGCGAACTGGATTATTTGCTCGTGGATTTGCCGCCGGGAACCGGCGACGCGCAACTCTCGCTTTGCCAGACCGTTCCGCTCGACGGCGGCGTGATTGTCACCACGCCGCAGGAAGCCTCGCTCGGCGTGGTTCGAAAAGGCATCGGCATGTTTGAAAAAGTGAACGTTCCGATTCTGGGCATTGTGGAAAATATGAGCTACTTCACCGCGCCCAACGGCGAGCGTGTCGAGATTTTCGGACACGGCGGCGGACGCGGAGAAGCCGCGCGGCGCGACATTCCGTTCCTGGGGGAAATCCCCATTTTTGTGGAGATTCGCGAGGGAGGCGACCAGGGGCAGCCGACCGTGGTTTCTTCGCCGGAGGAAGCTCCCGCGCAAGCGTTTATCAGAATCGCCGAAGCCTTGGGCAAACGCGTCCCGTGAGCTTTCACCGGTTTTAAAAGCCGCTGCTTGCCGCTGCTTATTTGCAAAACCGCGCAACGCATTTACATTGACCAAGGCTCAAAAAAGAGCCAGTTTATGAAGGTGCCTCCAACGGATTTGCAAATAGAGATTGTCAACTCGTGCCGCGATTGTTTAAACTCTTTCCCCGCAAAGCCGACTTTGTTTTATGTCCGAACCAACTAAAGAACAAGCCTTAGCCAGCGATCTTTTGAAGAACTCGTCGCTCTATCGTGAATTTCAAGCCGAGCGCGAAGAAATCCTGCGTCACAAGTGGATCGAATCGGAAAAAGCCGGACGTGACATCGGCTTCGAGCGCGCGCTGACGGATTGGATTATCAAACATCGCTCCAAATGGCGCAAAACGCGCCAGCCTGCGGTCCAATAGATTAACGCCGCATCGCTCCTTTAAGGCAGCCCGGGAGGCAGCCAAGGAACAGGATGAAAAAAAAATCGCTAAAAACGAACCACGCAAAAAAGCCGGTTCGATTTTTCTTTTTCGGGCCGTTCCGCTCCCGCGTTTCGCTTTTCCGAGTTCCAGGTTTCAGGTATCAGGTTCCAAATCGCTTCGGTTTTCGCGTTACGAGTTTTTTTGGATTTCGAAGTTCGGAATTCGGATTTGGGTTTCCTGCCGGCGTGCTCAGCAATTTCAAAACTTTGTTCCCGTTAAAATCTGGAATCCGGAATTTTTTTAACAATGCCTGAAACCACCGTCATTCTAAATTCCCAGGCGATTCAACGCGCGCTGACGCGCATCGCTCATGAAATCGCCGAACGCAACGAAAGCAGCGGGGAAATCGTGCTCGTCGGAATCCAACGCGGCGGCGTCGCCATCGCCGAACGCCTCGGCGCGCTGCTCGCGGAT